>JAQFVJ010000144.1 GCA_029439525.1 Caballeronia sp. BR6202001591004 | reverse complement strand
GTCTTATCTTCCTATTCTGCCAGGGCTACGAGTACTTTCACGCCTACAACGAACTGAACCTGACGCTGTCGTCGGGCGTGTACGGCTCGACGTTCTTTCTGCTGACGGGCTTCCACGGTTTCCACGTGTTCCTCGGCGGCACGATGCTCACCGTCGTGATGATCCGTCTGATTCGCGGCCACTTCACGCCAGAACACCACTTCGCGTTCGAAGGCGCCGCGTGGTACTGGCACTTCGTCGACGTCGTGTGGCTCGGGCTGTACGTCGTCGTGTACTGGCTGTAAGCGATTATACCCGCGGACGCGCGTCGTCCGCGCGAGCCGCAAGAAGTGAAGAACGCCGCCCTCGACGCATCCGAGCGGCGTTTTGTTTTCAGAAGGTGGAAAGCGGGGTCGCGAATGCGCGCCGCTCACAAGCCGCATGCCGCGACAATAGGCCCCGAGGAAAGAACCTTTGTCGCGGGTTATCATCTGAGCAAAATGCCTGTGGACTGAATCCATCCCATCCAGTGCGCGAACAGGATGAACAGGAACAGCGAGATGGACAGCCCGACGCGCGCGGCGAGCGACCACACCATCCGCTTGGTCCTACCCTTGTCGGTCATCATGAAGTACAGCGCCGACGCGAGGCTGCCGAGGATGAGGATGAATGCAATGGCAACGATGATGTGCATGAAACCAGCCAGCGTTTTTGCTCCGTTACAGCACTGAGCAAGTATTGAATTGGACTATCTCATTATTTCACTCGAATGCATCGCGTCGTGCGGCAGCCAAGCGGCTGCCGGTGCTAAGGTCTGCGTTATGAAAATCCGCTTGTGGCCGACGATCCTGATTCTCATCGTCGTCGCGGTGACGGTGCGGCTGGGCTTCTGGCAGGGCGACCGCGCGCATCAGAAGGAAGCGCTCAATGCGCATATCGTCGCGTTCGAGAATGCGCCCGCGCAGCGGGTCGGCGCGCAACCGATGCCGCTGCAATTGCAATCGATCGAATTCCACCGTGTCGAGGCGCGCGGCGAGTTTCTGCCGGATCGCGTCGTCTTTCTTGATAATCGTCCGTATAACGACCAGCCGGGCTTTTATGTCGTGATGCCGCTTAAACTCGAGGGCGGCGGCGTGGTGCTGGTGAATCGTGGCTGGCTGCCGCGCAATCTGGCGGACCGCACGGGCATCGAACATTACGACACGCCGAAGGGCATCGTGGACGTGCAGGGCATCGCCCGCGCCAATGCGACGCAGGCGTTCGAACTGGGACACGGCGGATCGGCAGCGCATCAGGAGATTCGCCAGAACCTCGATGTCGCGTCGTATGCGAAGGAAACTGGGCTCGCGCTCCAGCCCTTCGTGATCCAGCAGACCAACGACACCGGCGACAAGCTGGTGCGCGACTGGCCCGCGCCGACCATGGGCGTCGAGCGTAATTACGGCTATATGTTGCAGTGGTGGGGCATGGCCGTGGTGGCGATCGGCTTCGGTCTGTATGCCGCACGCCGCGCCGCGAAGAAGGCCAAGCCAGTGCGCCCGCGGAAGACGAACAAGCCCACGCTTAAAGCTGCCGTCGAGCGCGTTTCGCGCTCCGGACCTCGAACTCGAAACCGAAGAAAGATGCAGACTCAAACGCGCCATGCACGACAGCCCGCCAACAAAGGCTCCTGGAACAAGGGGCGCTGGATGCTTGCGCTCGTGTGCGCGGTGCCGGTCATCGCGTCCTACTTGATGTATTACGTGTTCAAGCCCGCCGGCGGCACGACGAGTTACGGCACGCTGATTGACCCGCAGCGGCCGATTCCCGCGCAGCTCATCGTCACCGATGAAAAGGGGCAGAGCATGCCGCTCAAGTCGCTGCAGGGTAAGTGGCTGATGGTGATCGTCAACGGCAGCGACTGCGACGAGCAATGCGCGACACGTCTGTATTTCATGCGTCAGGTGCGCGTGCTGCAGTCGTGCGAACGCGACCGCGTGGTGAACATCTGGCTGCGCACCGATGACAAGCCGGTGTCGGATGTCATCAAGACGGCTTATCCGCAGCCGGACACGCGCATGCTGGTCGCCGATGGAAAGTCCGTCGCCGCCTGGCTGCCGGTCGACGACGGCACGAAACTCACGGATCACATTTTTCTGGTCGATCCAAACGGCAATCTGATGATGCGCTTCCCGAAGAATCCTGATCCGAAGAAGATCAACGCGGATCTGGGGAAGCTGCTCAAGTGGTCCCGCATAGGTTGAAGGTTGAAAGGCATGTTTCTCGTACAACTCGGTCTGATCGGTATCTGCATCGCACTGTTGCCGCTCTCCTACGTTTGGGCAAAAGCCGATGACGACAAATTCAGAAAGCTCGTCTGGCTGACGACCTTTCTGACGCTCGATCTGATCATGTTCGGCGGCTTCACGCGCCTGACGGACTCCGGTCTAGGCTGTCCCGACTGGCCCGGCTGCTACGGCACGTCGTCGCCGTTCATCGCGCATGCGCAGATCGCGGCCGCGTATCAGGCGATGCCCACTGGTCCGGTCAGCATAATGAAGGCGTGGATCGAGATGCTGCATCGCTACTTCGCGATGGCGATCGGCGTGCTCATCATCGCGCAGACGGTGATCGCGTGGACGGCGCGCGTGAAGAAGCGTCCGCTGCACGTGTCGCCGTGGTGGCCGACGAGCATTCTCGCGTTCATCGTGCTGCAAGGCGCGTTCGGCGCGTGGACCGTCACACTCAAGCTGCAACCGGTCATCGTCACGACGCATTTGCTGCTCGGACTCGCGCTGCTCGGCACGCTCGGCTGGCTCGCGGCGCGCATGACGCCGATTCCCTCGCTCGATTCCGTCGCCGCGCGCTGGATGCCCGCTGCAATGTTCGGCTTGCTGCTGCTGGTCGTGCAGATCGCGCTTGGCGGCTGGGTCAGCACCAACTATGCGGTGCTCGTCTGCACGGACTTTCCGTTCTGTAACGGCCAATGGATTCCGCCGATGAACTTCGAACACGGCTTCCACCTGTGGCGCGCGCTCGGCATGACCGGCGACGGTGACGTGATCTCTCAGGACGCGCTCGTCGCGATTCACTGGACGCATCGGACGTTCACGATCGTGGTCGTTCTGTACCTGCTTTGGCTTGCGTCAAGGTTGCGTCGGTTCGAGTCTCTGAAAAAGCCCGCGAACGGCGTATTGTTCGTCATCGTCGTACAGTTTTTTACGGGTCTCTCGAATATCGTCCTGCAATGGCCGCTGCCGATTGCGGTGGCGCACAATGGCGGGGCCGCCATCCTGTTGCTCCTGCTCGTCATGCTAAACTTTCAAATTTCCTCCAGCCGTCCCGGCCGTGCCGCACTTCTCGCGCGCGATGTCTTTTCAGCGTGATTGCCCATTCCCATGGATAGCACGACACTCAATTCCCCCCTCGGCAGCCGCGCTCAGCAGTATCTCGCGCTGACCAAGCCGCGCGTCACGCAGCTCGCCGTGTTCTGTGCCGTCATCGGCATGTTCCTGTCCACGCCCGGCATGGTGCCGTGGGACAAGCTCATCGGCGGCGCCGTCGGCATCTGGTTGCTCGCGGGCGCTGCGTTCGCCATCAACTGCCTCGTCGAGCAGAAAGTCGATGCGAAGATGCGCCGCACCGCGTGGCGTCCATCCGCGCGCGGCCAGATCACCACGACGCAGATCCTGATCTTCTCGGCGGTGCTCGGTGGCATCGGCATGTGGACGCTCTACACGTTCACCAACGCGCTCACCATGTGGCTGACCATCGCGACTTTCGTCGGCTACGCGGTCATTTACACGCTGCTGCTCAAGCCTTACACGCCGCAGAACATCGTGATCGGCGGCGCGTCGGGCGCCATGCCGCCCGCGTTCGGCTGGGCCGCCGTCACCGGCCACGTGCCCAGCGATGCGTGGATTCTCGTGCTCATCATCTTCGTGTGGACGCCGCCGCATTTCTGGGGGCTCGCGCTGTATCGCCGCAAGGATTACGAGAACGCCGGACTGCCGATGCTGCCCATCACGCACGGCGAGAAATACACGCTGCTGAACATCTTCCTGTACACCATCGCACTGTTCGCGGTCACGCTGATGCCCTTCGTCTCGGGCATGAGCGGCATCGTGTATCTGGCGAGCGCTATCGCGCTCGGCGCGGGCTTCATCGGCTATGCGTGGAAGATGTACCGCGATTACTCGGACGCACTGGCGCGCAAGACTTTCCGTTACTCGATCATTTATCTGTCGCTGCTGTTTCTGTCGCTGCTGGTCGATCATTACGTGCGCACGGTGATCGGCGCATGACACTCGCTCTGCGTCGCTTTCTCGCGCTGATCGCCTGCGCGCTGATGCTCGCTGCGTGCGACAAGGCGCCCGATTTCAAGAATCTCGACATTACCGGCAACAAGCAGTTCGGCGCCGATTTTTCGCTGCCCGACACCGACCGCAAGACGCGCACGCTTGCCAACTTCAAGGGCCGTGCGGTCGTGCTGTTCTTCGGCTATACGCATTGTCCGGACGTGTGCCCGACGACGCTCGCTGAACTCTCGCAGGCGATGCAGCAACTCGGCGATAAGTCGAAAGACGTGCAGGTGGTGATGGTGACCGTCGATCCCGCGCGCGACACGGCGCCCTTGCTCGCGCAATACGTGAAGGCGTTCAATCCGTCGTATATTGGCCTGCGGCCCGCGAACGACGGACAGCTCGAGAAAGTGGCGAAGGACTTCCGCGTGTACTACGCGAAATCCGCGAGCAAGACGCCCGAAGACTACACGATGGACCACACCTCCGCGAGCTACGTGTTCGACAAGGACGGCAAGCTGCGCTTGTTCGCGCGTGACGGACAGGGGGTCGAGCCGTGGGTTCATGACCTTAAGATTCTGATCGACTGATACGGGTTCCGGCGATCGATCGGCGATCGATGAGAAGCGGCCTGCGGGCCGCTTCGTTGTTTCAGGCGTCGGGCGTCAGATGTCCGTGTTCGGCTCGGGCAGATTCAGTCCCGGCGCGAGGACGCGTCGCCTTGAATTCGGTGATGTTATAACGTGGGAGGTGCTGCTGCACGAACGGATCTTCCGCGATGATTTCATCCAGCCGCGCGCGATCGATACCCGACGCGAGAATGATGCCGCCTTCGCGCGGCACCTTCGGCCCCGCGATCACGAACACGCCTGCTTCGAAATAGCGGATGAGAAATTCGCGGTGCGCATCGAGCACGTCGTCGATTTCGGCGAGTGCGCCGGTGTAACGCAGGTTGATCACATACATGAATGATGGTTCGCCTCCGCGCGCACGCGTTTTGTCAATTTCCTTGGGGATTTTATCCGCAGCACGCCGCGCGTGATATCGACATGCGCATTCTGTATTTCCCCTCGCACCCAAGCTGTGCGAACATCCGCCCCCTCGGTTCGTATTTCAGACCGAAGGCCACATTGCAATCCCGCAATAACCCGCGAAACACCATGCAGCGCAGAAATTTGCTTAAAGCAACCATCGCCGTCGCGGCATCGGCTGCGTTCATGACGAGCCTCACGGCACCCGCAGACGACAGGGTCATCAAGGTCGGCATCATCAGCAGACCCGACGCACAAATCTGGCAAGTCGTCCCAGAAGGTCGCGAAGCGCGACGGTCTCAACGTGTGAAGGTCATCGAATTCAACGACTACGTTCAACTGAACGCCGCGCTCGATGCCGGCGATCTCGACGCGAACAGCTTCCAGCATCAGCCGTATCTCGACGCCGCGCAATTGCCGCGCACGCTCACCGATGTCGATGCCGCCGCGATCAACACGAACTTCGCGCTCGCCGCCGGCCTGCAGCCGACCAAGGATGCGATTGCGCTGGAGGACGTCCACAGCCCGTACGCAAACCTGATCGCGGTGCGCGCGAAGGACAAAGATCAGCCGTGAGTGAAGAAGCTCGTGGCAGCGTATTAGTCGGACGACGTGCGCCAGTTTTTGAAAAGTGAATTCAAGGGTTCGGTCGTGCCGTGTTCTGAGCGACGGCTTTTAACGCGACCGAATCGACGATTCGACGGCCGGAATCCGCATCGCGCGGAATCCGGCCGTTTTACTTCGTGGTTGAGCGGATCAACCCAGCAGCGCGTCCACGAATTCTTCAGCGCTGAAGGACTGCAAGTCTTCCACCTTTTCGCCGACGCCGATGAAATACACCGGAATCGGCCGCTGACGCGCGATCGCCGCGATGATGCCGCCCTTCGCGGTTCCATCGAGCTTGGTGATGATAAGGCCTGTGAGCCCGAGCGCGTCATCGAACGCCTTCACCTGCGCGAGCGCGTTTTGCCCAGTGTTGCCGTCGATCACGAGCAGCACTTCGTGCGGCGCGTCGGGCATAGCCTTTGCGATCACGCGGCGCACCTTGCGCAGCTCTTCCATCAGGTGCAGTTGCGTTGGCAAACGGCCGGCGGTGTCGGCCATCATCACGTCGATCTTGCGCGCGCGGGCGGCGCCCACGGCATCGTAGATGACCGCGGCCGCATCGCCGCTTTCTTGCGCGATGACCGTCACGTTGTTGCGCTCGCCCCAGACCACGAGCTGCTCGCGCGCGGCGGCGCGGAAGGTGTCGCCCGCAGCCAGCAGTACGGACTGGTTGAAGTGCTGCAAATGCTTCGCCAGCTTGCCGATGCTCGTCGTCTTGCCGACGCCGTTCACGCCGGCGATTACCATCACGAGCGGTTGCGCGCGGCCGAGCATCAGCGTTTTTTCGAGCGGACGCATCAGGTCGACGAGCAGTTCGCGCAGCGCGGCCTTCACCTGCGTCGCTTCGGTGAAACGCTCTGCGCGCACTTTCTCGCGCAGCGATTCGAGCAAGAATTCGGTGGCATCCACGCCCGCGTCGGACATCAGGAGCGCGGTTTCGAGCTCTTCGTACAGATCCTCGTCGATCTTCGCGCTGACGAAGATGCCGGTCAGGTTGTTGCTGGTCTTCGACAGCCCCTGCCGCAGGCGCGACATCCACGAACGCTTGGCGACCGGGTCCGGCTCCGGCGGCGGCAGGATCTCCTCGCTCGCCTGATCGGTTTCCGGGCCGCCACGCGACCAGCGCGATTCCGTTCGACCCTGCCAGTACGGCTTGGCTTCGGCGGGCGCTTCCGGCGTTTCAGGAATGTCCTTGATAGGAACGTCGGCTTCGGGCGAAATCGCGGCGTCGATGGCCGGTTCGTGCTCGAATTCCGCTTCGTCCGCCGTTGCCTCGGGCTCAGCCTCAGCCGCTTCGTCTTCGACGAAAGGCGGGTCTTCCTGCGGCGCGTCAGCCGGCTTTTTGAATTTCTTGAAGAACATGAGTGTGTGACGATGGTGCGCGCGTCATCCGATGGCCCGTTGCGCGCACCTGCGAAAGGCGCGCGGACGAGCCCGCGCGAAAGGATGGAACCCGCGTATTTTATCAGGCAAGCCCCGACGCTTCCGGGCCTGAGTCTGCTGCAAATGTGTGCTTCCCGGCACGGCGGACGGCTGTGGTAACGTTGGCTTTCATTGCTCGCGAAACCGGCCCCATTTCATGGAAACGTCCGCCGCGAGCCCAAAGTCGATCATCGTTCTTATGCCCCGCACGCCTGCCTCCCGTTCCGCCCCCACTCACACGCCGTCGCGCGGAGGCAAGCCGCACACCATCCGCATCATCGGCGGAGAATGGAAGCGCACGCCGCTGCCCGTGCTCGATCTCGACGGCCTGCGCCCGACGCCCGACCGCTTGCGGGAAACCCTCTTCAACTGGCTCGGTCAGGATTTGAGCGGACAGCGCTGTTTCGATATGTTCGCGGGCAGCGGGGCGCTCGGCTTCGAAGCCGCATCACGCGGCACGCAACGCGTGCTGATGGTCGAGAAAAGCGCGAAAGCTGCCGCGCAGATCCGCGCGAATCAGGCAAAACTCGGCGCGCGCAACATCGAGATCGCGGAAGCCGACGCGTTGCGACTCGCGCCCGGCCTCGCGCCTGGATCGTTCGATGTGATCTTCCTCGATCCGCCGTTCGGCGACGCGGCCCTGCTTTTGCACGCACTCGAAGTAGCGGCGCCGCTCGCCGCGCCCGACGGCGCGATCTACGTCGAATGCGGCGAAGCGCTCGATGTCGCGCAGACCGAAGCGCTCACAGGCTGGACCATCGTGCGCGAAGGAAAGGCGGGCGCGGTCCGCTATCATTTGCTGCGTCGCGAAAATGAGGAATATTGCGCGTTCCCCATTCTGGATGGAACCCGAAAACGCGTGGACTTGCGGCGTGCGCGCCCGACCTGGCACCCGAGCCAAGCGGAGCCAGCGGGGCATGAGGATGAGGTCGCAAGGTAATTACAAGAGGAGAAGCTCATGATTGTCGCCGTGTATCCGGGAACATTCGACCCGCTCACCCGAGGGCATGAAGACATCGTCCGGCGCGCATCGAACATTTTCGATACGCTGATCGTAGGCGTCGCAGACAGCCGCGCGAAAAAGCCGTTTTTCACATTGCAGGAACGGCTCGATATCGCGAATGAAGTGCTCGGACACTATCCGAACGTGCAGGTGAGCAGCTTCACCGGTCTTCTGAAGGATTTCGTGCGCAAGAACAACGCGCGCGTGATCGTACGCGGACTGCGCGCTGTATCCGATTTCGAATATGAGTTCCAGATGGCGGGGATGAACCGCTATTTGCTACCCGACGTCGAGACGATGTTCATGACGCCGTCCGACCAGTACCAGTTCATTTCCGGCACCATCGTGCGCGAGATCGCGCAACTCGGCGGCGACGTGAGCAAGTTCGTATTTCCGTCCGTGGAGAAGCGGCTGATCAACAAGGTCGCCGACCAGGCACAGAAAGATTCTGCGGCGCTTTGATGCGCCGGATCCGCGTACCTGTCTTCGAAAGGAGTGTTATGCGGGTTTCATGTCGGAGATCGTTCCGGCGCAAGAGAGTGAAGCATGTCTTTGATCATCACCGACGAGTGCATCAACTGCGACGTTTGCGAGCCCGAGTGCCCGAACGACGCCATTTCGATGGGGACGGACATCTACGTCATCGACCCCAACAAATGCACGGAATGCGTCGGCCACTTCGATGAGCCGCAGTGCCAGCAAGTGTGTCCGGTGGAATGCATTCCGCGCGATCCGGCGCATGTGGAGACGCCGGATCAACTGATGGCCAAATACCACACGCTGATGGCCGCGAAGGGCAAGACGTCCTAAGCGACGATCCCGCTCAACGCTGCGACGAGCGCGTCGCATTCGTCCGGCGTGCCGATCGAAATGCGCAAATGCTGATCGATACGCGGTAACTTGAAGTGGCACACTAAAATCTCCTTCGTGCGCAGCGCGGCGGCGAGCGTCGCGGCATCGTGCGCGGGATGTTTCGCGAACACGAAATTCGCCGCTAACGGCACGATTTCGAAGCCTAGTTGTTCAAGCTGCGACGCCAGCTTTTCGCGACTCGCGACGACCTTTGCGCAGCCTTCTTTGAAACCACGCCTGATCCTCGTACGATGCGATCGCCGCAACCTGCGCGAGCCGGTAGCGGATACGAGTGGCTGTCCTTCACGCGCAGCTGTCCTTCACACGCGTCAGGCCTTCGATCAATTCGACATTCCCGAACGCGAAGCCCACGCGCATGCCCGCGAGCGAGCACGCTTTTGACGTCGTCTGCACGACGAGCAGATTCGGATACGCGTCGATCAGATTCACGGCCGATTCCGCGCCGAAATCCACGTACGCCTCGTCGATGATGACCGGCACGTCGGGGTTCTGCTTCAGCAGGACTTCGATTTCGGAAAGCGGCAACGCGCGGCCCGTCGGCGCGTTCAGATTCGGCAAACAGGATCCCGCCATTCGGCGAGCGATAATCGTCGACATCGATCGCGAAATCCGCGTTCAGCGGAATCGCCTGATACGCCACGCCGTACAACTGCGCATAGACCGGATAGACGCTGTACGTGATACGTGATGTCCGCGGATCGGCTTGTCGTGCTTGAGCAGCGCCTGGAACGCGTGCGCGAGCACTTCGTCGAAGCCATTGCCCGCGAACACCTGCTCGATGCGCAGACCGTGATGCTTCGCGCAACGCGCGCGCCATCGGATCGGGATCCTTGCGAAGCGCGGCGCCGTCTTCACCGAGCTCGCGCCGGGTCGCCTCGACCACGCGCGGTGACGGTGGATACGGGTTCTCGGTTCAGCTTGATCGGATGCGCCAGCGCGGGCTGCTCGCTCGGCACATACGGCGTCAGCGTGTGGACGATATCGCTCCAGAAACGGCTCACGGTCATCAGCTCCAGTTTTACGGGTTGCGGTGTAGATTCATAATCGCGCGCTCGGTCTCGCCGGCGACGACGAAGGGCATCACGGCGAGCGAGCGCTCGATCGACTGATCGATCACGTCCTGCTCCTCGCGGCTCGGTGGCTTCAGTACGAAATTGGCGACGTCGGGCTTGGCGCCAGTACGCGCGCCTTCCGGAATCAGATCGCGCGGATGCCCGATGCCGATGCGCAGCCGCCAGTATTGCTGCGACGACAGATGCGCAGAAATATCTTTCAGTCCATTATGTCCGCCGCTGCCGCCGCCGAGTTTCATCTTGACGGTGCCGGGCGGCAAATCGAGTTCGTCGTGGGCGACGAGAATTTCATCGGGAAGAATCTTGAAGAACTGTGCGACCGCCACGACCGACTGGCCCGAGCGGTTCATGAACGTCTGCGGTTCGAGCAGATGGGCCTCATGGCCGTTAAGACGGCCTTTGCCGTAGAAGCCGTGGAAGCGCTTCTCTTCGTGCAGTGTCGCGCCTGCGTCGCGCGCGAACTGGTCGACGAACCAGAAGCCCGCGTTGTGCCGCGTCGCGGTGTATTCGGCGCCCGGATTGCCCAGGCCGACGATCAGTTTGATCATGTCGAATCTGTTGAATCGCCATAGGGGACAGTCAACGCTGACTGTGCCCCCTGCCGCACCACCCGGCATGCGGGTCCGCACCGGGCGGTTCAGGAAGTTGAGGTCATGAGAGCCGGGGCAGACCCAGCCGATCGAACTATGCGATATGGTGTGAACACACGGTTCAGGGGCTGGGCGTCGCTGTTGCATCACCAGCGACGGCTGTTGGCCGCCACCTGCTGC
>JAQFVJ010000143.1 GCA_029439525.1 Caballeronia sp. BR6202001591004 | reverse complement strand
GCCGGTCGACATGGAAGCGCAGGGCTGGAAGCCCACGCCCAACATCTTCAGTTTCCGCATGATCCGCGAACTGCGCCGGCCGATGGCGTCGAGCCAGGAAGGTCAGCCGCCGATCCCGGTCGATCAGGCGGTGTATTCGGATGGCATCGCCGCCATCTCGGTTTTTGTCGAGCCGGTGAAAAAGAATCCGAAGAAGGAAGGCGCGGGTAACAGCGGCGCCACGCATGTGCTGGTCAAGCGACGCGGCGATTTCTGGATCACCTTGCTTGGTGAAGTGCCGCAAGCCACATTGCAGCAATTTGCTTCTACCATAGAATACGAGCTTTCCAAGTAATTCTCGGCCTCCCCATATGAGCAACTTTTCGCTGCGCAAGTTCATCGCGGCCGCGGCGCTCGCTTTGTGCCTGCTTTTCATCGCCGGCATGCAAGCGGTTGAAGCGGCAGTGCCCACGGTGACCTTGCCCGACTTCACGTCGCTCGTCGACAAGGTGGGGCCGTCCGTCGTGAATATCCGCATGACGTCGCGCGTCGGTTCGTCGAGCGATCTGCGCGGCATGCCGCCGGGTCTCGATGACGGCGACATGTCCGAGTTTTTCCGTCGTTTCTTCGGCATTCCGATGCCGGGCCAGCCACCGCGCGGTGGTGGAGGCGGTGGCAACAACGGCGGCGATTCGGGCAAGGGCGGCAGCCGCAGCGCGCCGGACGACAGCCAGGACAACTCCGAGCAAAGCAGCGGCGTCGGCTCGGGCTTTATTCTGTCGGCGGACGGCTACGTGATGACCAATGCGCACGTCGTCGACGACGCGGACACCATCTACGTCACGCTCACCGACAAGCGCGAATTCAAGGCGCGGCTGATTGGCGTGGACGAACGCACCGACGTCGCCGTGGTGAAGATCAGCGCGTCGAATCTGCCGGCGATCACCATCGGCGATTCGAATAAGGTGCGCGTCGGCGAATGGGTGCTGGCGATCGGCTCGCC
The DNA here is from genome assembly GCA_029439525.1 of Caballeronia sp. BR6202001591004. GTDB lineage: Bacteria > Pseudomonadota > Gammaproteobacteria > Burkholderiales > Burkholderiaceae > Caballeronia. The sequence continues at coordinate 9,624 of JAQFVJ010000143.1, read as the reverse complement.
GTTCGGGTTCGACAACACAGTCACGGCCGGTATCGTCAGCGCGAAGGGTCGCGATACGGGCGACTACCTGCCGTTCATTCAGACCGATGTGGCCGTAAATCCGGGCAATTCGGGCGGTCCGCTCATCAACATGGCGGGCGAGGTGATCGGCATTAATTCGCAGATTTATAGCCGCACGGGCGGGTTCATGGGCATTTCGTTCGCGATTCCGATCGACGAAGCCATGCGCGTGGCGGATCAGTTGAAGACCACCGGCAAGGTGACGCGAGGACGCATCGCGGTCGCCATCGGCGAAGTGACGAAGGATGTCGCGGATTCGCTCGGCTTGCCGAAGGCCCAAGGCGCGCTCGTGTCGAGCGTAGAGGCGGGCGGTCCGGCCGACAAGGCGGGCGTCCAACCGGGCGACATCATCACGAAGTTCAACGGTCAGAACGTCGATACCGCGACCGATCTGCCGCGCATGGTCGGTGACACGAAGCCCGGCACCAGGACGACGATCACCGTTTGGCGCAAGGGCAACACGCGCGATCTGCCGATCACGATCGCCGAGATGCAGCCGGACAAGGTCGCCAAGAGCGAGCCGAAGAAGGCGCCGCAACCGAAGGAGCGCGCAAGCAACTCGCTCGGCCTCGCGGTGAGCGACATTCCGGCCGACCAGAAGAAGTCGCTCAAGCTCTCGAACGGCGTGCAGGTGGGTGCCGTGGAAGGTCCGGCGCAGCGCGCGGGCTTCCAGAAGGGCGACATAATCATGCGGATCGGCGACACGGATATCACCAGCGCGAAGCAGTTCGAAGCCGTTGCGCAGAACCTTGACGCGAGCAAGATGGTCGCGGTTCTGGTGCGTCGCGGCGGCAACACGCAGTTCGTGCCGCTGCGTCCGCGCGTCCCGGCGCAGAAGTAAGCGACCGATCAGCCGCGATGACGATGCCGCGCCTTTCACATTCTGTATGGACGCGCCTGGTGCTATCTGTGCGAGGATATGCGCGTGGCGCTCGAGCCGATCGCAGAGCGAGCCGGTATCGCGATCGAATGGATTGATATCGACGAGGATCCTGCGCTCGAGGCGCGTTACAACGAACTCGTGCCGGTGCTGACGCTGGATGGCGTCGAGCTATGTCATTACCGGCTCGACGCGGCGGCGGTCGAAGCGGCACTGGCGGCAGGCCGGTCATGAAATGCCGAATAGCCGAATTCTGCCGCGCCACCCCCTTTTCGGCTAAAATATAATAATTTTCCCCAAATTTCGAGGCGTGCTCCGCGTGTGTGAGGGCGCGCTTTTTTCGCTTGATCGGCACTGAATGGATCATATTCGTAACTTCTCGATCATTGCGCATATCGACCACGGCAAGTCCACGCTCGCCGACCGAATCATCCAGTTGTGTGGCGGATTGTCGGACCGTGAGATGGAAGCGCAGGTGCTCGATTCGATGGACCTGGAGCGCGAGCGCGGCATCACGATCAAGGCGCAGACCGCGGCGCTGACCTACAAGGCGCGCGACGGCCGAGTCTACAACCTCAACCTGATCGACACCCCCGGACACGTCGACTTCTCCTACGAAGTCAGCCGCTCGCTCTCCGCATGCGAAGGCGCGCTGCTCGTCGTCGACGCCTCGCAGGGCGTCGAGGCGCAGACGGTCGCGAACTGCTACACCGCGATCGAACTCGGCGTGGAAGTCGTGCCGGTGCTCAACAAGATCGACCTGCCCGCCGCGAACTCCGAGAACGCGATTGCCGAGATCGAGGACGTGATTGGCATCGACGCGACCGACGCCACGCATTGCAGCGCGAAGACGGGTTTCGGTGTCGAGGACGTGCTCGAATCGCTGATTGCCAAGGTGCCGCCGCCCAAGGGCGATCCGGACGGGCCGTTGCAGGCGCTCATCATCGACTCGTGGTTCGACAACTACGTCGGCGTCGTAATACTGGTGCGTATCGTCAACGGCACGCTGAAGTCGAAAGACAAGATCAAGATGATGGCGACCGACGCGCAGTATCCGGTCGAGCACGTCGGCGTATTCGCGCCGAAGTCGACCAACCTCGCGCAGTTGTCGGCCGGGCAGGTGGGCTTCGTGATCGCGGGCATCAAGGAACTGATGGCCGCGAAGGTGGGCGATACCGTCACCATCGCGAGTCGGCCCGCCGGGGAACCGCTGCCGGGTTTCAAGGAAGTGAAGCCGCAGGTGTTCGCGGGTATCTATCCGGTCGAGGCGAATCAGTACGACGCCCTGCGTGAATCGCTCGAAAAGCTCAAGCTCAACGATGCATCGCTGCAATTCGAGCCGGAAGTGTCGCAGGCGCTGGGCTTCGGTTTCCGGTGCGGCTTCTTCGGCTTGCTGCACATGGAAATCGTGCAGGAACGTCTCGAGCGCGAGTTCGACATGGACCTCATCACCACCGCGCCGACGGTGATCTATGAGGTCGTTCAGCGCGACGGTACCACCATCATGGTCGAAAATCCGGCCAAGATGCCGGAGCCGCAGAAGATCGAGGAAGTGCGCGAGCCGATCGTCACCGTGAACCTGTACATGCCGCAGGAGTATGTCGGCTCGGTCATCACGCAGTGCACCGCCAAGCGCGGCTCGCAGATCAACATGCAGTACCACGGCCGTCAGGTGCAGTTGACCTACGAAATCCCGATGGCGGAAATCGTGCTCGACTTCTTCGATCGCCTGAAGTCCACTTCGCGTGGTTATGCGTCGATGGATTACGAGTTTAAGGAATATCGCGCGGCGGACGTCGTGAAGGTTGACATGCTGATCAACGGCGACAAGGTCGATGCGCTCTCGGTCATCGTGCACCGTTCGCAGAGCCAGCATCGGGGCCGCGAAGTGGCGTCGAAGATGCGCGAGCTGATTCCGCGCCAGATGTACGACGTGGCGATTCAGGCGACCATCGGCTCGAACATCATCGCGCGCGAAAACATCAAGGCGCTGCGCAAGAACGTGCTGGCCAAGTGCTACGGCGGCGATATCTCGCGAAAGAAGAAGCTGCTCGAAAAGCAGAAGGCCGGCAAGAAGCGCATGAAGCAGGTCGGCTCCGTGGAAATTCCGCAGGAGGCGTTCCTCGCCATTCTCCGTATGGACGAATGACCTCGCGGTCGTCCGCGCAGCCCGACTCGCCTTCGGGCGAAAAACGATAACAACCGGAAGCGATTGATGAATTTCGCACTGATTCTCTTGATTCTCGTCATCGTGACGGGTATTGCCTGGGTGCTGGACAAGCTGGTGTTTTTCCCGCAGCGCAAGCGCGCGGCGGAAGCGGCGGTCACCGAATTCGACCGCCAGCAGGAGTGCGTGGGCGAGCGGTTCGCCGATGAAAACGCCGATCAGACGCGCGCCCGCCGGCGAGACGAGAAACTGCGTCAGCCGTGGTGGCTCGAATACACGGCGAGCTTTTTCCCGGTGATTCTCGCAGTGTTCGTGGTGCGCTCGTTCGTGGTCGAGCCGTTCAAGATTCCATCCGGCTCAATGGTGCCGACGCTGCTGGTCGGCGATTTTATCCTCGTGAACAAGTACGACTACGGCCTGCTCATGCCGATCACCAACACGAAGATGACGCAGGGCCGTCCGCTTCAGCGCGGCGATGTCGTCGTGTTTCGCTATCCGAAGGACGAGTCGGTCGATTACATCAAGCGCGTGATCGGCCTGCCGGGCGATACCGTCGCTTACGAGGACAAAAAACTCACGATCAACGGCAAGCCCGTGCCCGAGACGCCGCAACCGGATTATTTCGATGAAGAGCGCGTCGGTTACGCCAAGCAGTTCACCGAAGACCTCGACGGCCGCAAGAACAATATCCTCAACAATAATCCGCAAGTGCCGCCGTTCGTGATCGGCGCGGATGACTTTCCGTTCCGCGACAACTGCGTCTACAACTCGCAGGGCGTGACGTGCAAGGTGCCGCCCGGCCATTACTTCATGATGGGCGACAACCGCGACAATAGCGCGGATTCCCGTTACTGGGGCTTCGTGCCGGACCAGAATATCGTCGGGCGCGCGTTCTTTATCTGGATGAACTTCAGCAATCTGAAGCGCATCGGTTCGTTCGAATAAAACTCGTGGACATCGGTTCGTTCTGTTCGGACGGCACATAACCATGCTTCGAAACGGCGTGAAGAAGCGCGGCTAACACCGTCTCGGCACGCGTTTTCGGGCCTTGCCTGGCGGAATCGTCCGCCATTACGCGCATATTAATTATACTGTCTACATGCCATTCTCTCCGTTGGAAAGCCGGCTGCGGTACGAATTTCGCAATGCGGGATTGCTGCGCCAAGCGATGACCCACCGCAGTCACAGCGCCACGCACAATGAACGGCTCGAATTTCTCGGCGATTCCGTTCTAAATTGCGTGGTAGCTGCGCTTTTGTTCCAACGATTCAACAAACTCGACGAAGGCGATCTTTCCCGCGTACGCGCGAATCTGGTCAAGCAGCAGTCGCTGTACGAGATCGCGCAGGCGCTGAACGTGTCCGAAGGGCTGCGTCTGGGCGAGGGCGAACTGCGCAGCGGCGGATTCCGGCGGCCGTCGATTCTCGCGGATACGCTCGAAGCCATTTTTGGCGCAATCTTCCTCGACGGCGGTTTCGACGCGGTGTTCACGGTCATCAAGCGTCTCTATACGCCGGTGCTCGATCACATCGATCCGTGCACCATCGGCAAGGACGCCAAGACGCTGTTGCAGGAATACTTGCAGGGCCACAAGATCGCGCTGCCGACTTACACCGTTGTCGCGACGCACGGCGCCGCGCACAATCAGCAGTTCGAAGTCGAATGCACGGTGCCGAAGCTCGACGTGAAGGTGTCCGGTTCCGGCGCGAGCCGTCGCGCGGCCGAGCAGGCTGCGGCGAAAAAGGCACTCGACGAAGTGATGGCGGCTGCGCCTTCGCTCGGCGTGGAGCACAAGCGCAAGAGTTCGCGCGCGGCGAAGCAGGGCGAGTTCGATGTCGTGCCGGGCGTGACCGGCGTGCAGAGCGCGCTCGATCTCCGTTCGCGCGATCGCCGGGAACGCGAGCGCGAGCGGCATCAACATGCGGACGTGCCGCTCGCTGCAGAAGAACGTTCCGCGACGCCGCCGCTCGCCGTGATTCGCGCAGCGCATATCGAGCCTTCGGGTGCCGCGTATGCTGCGGCGGCGGAGAAGCAGGAACGCCAGACGATCCATTGCCCGGAAAAGACCGAGAAAGCCGAGAAGCCGGCCGCAAAAGTCGAAGCGTCTCACGCAGGCCACGCAACAACGGACAAGCACCCGGCCAACGGTACGTTATCCGGCGACGATTCCGCACCCGACACCGAAAGCCGCGGCAGCAGCGCCAGCGCCGATGCGCCCGCGAGCCGCGTCGTGCGCGCGGCGGACGCCGGCCACTGACGCCGCCCGCCGCCCCGAAGCACGCGCCTGACAACGCGTTCCCTCATTCCTTGCCGCACACACCATGAACGCTCCCACTCCCCCCGGTTTCCGCTGCGGCATGATCGCGATTGTCGGACGGCCGAACGTCGGCAAATCGACGCTGATGAACGCGCTCGTCGGCCAGAAGGTGAGCATCACGTCGCGCAAGGCGCAGACGACGCGTCACCGCATCACCGGCATCAAGACGACCGACGACGCGCAATACATCTTCGTCGATACGCCGGGCTTCCAGACGCGTCATAGCGGTGCGCTCAACCGCTCGCTGAATCGCGCGGTGATGTCCACGCTCACTTCCGTCGATGCCATTCTGTTCGTGATCGAGGCCGGCCGCTTCGGCCCCGACGATCAGAAAGTGCTCGACCTGATTCCGCCGAACGTGCCCACGCTCCTGATCGCCAACAAGCTCGATCGCGTGAGCGACAAGGAAACGCTGTTCCCGTTCATGCAGCAGATGTCCGCGCTGCGCGAGTTCCGCGAGATCGTGCCGCTGTCGGCGAAGAATCCCGACGACATCAAGCGTCTGCTCGACGTGCTGAAACCCTATCTGCCGGAAGCCGAGCCGATCTATGGCGAGGACGATCTCACCGACCGCAGCAAGCGTTTCCTCGCGGCGGAAATCCTGCGCGAGAAAGTGTTCCGCTGGACCGGCGACGAGTTGCCGTATAGGAGCACCGTGCTCATCGACAAGACGGAAGGGCGGCTGCGGCGCATCTTCGCGACGATCCTCGTCGATCGCGACGGCCACAAGGCGATGATCATCGGCAAGAAGAGCAAGAAGCTCAAGCAGATCAGTACCGAGGCGCGGCTCGACATGGAGAAACTGTTCGGCGGCCCGGTGTATCTGGAAACCTTCGTCAAGGTGAGGAGCGGCTGGGCCGATAACGAAGCCGGCTTGCGCGCATACGGCTACGAATGACGCACGGACCGATCCCATGGACGACGGCACGAACGACGCGTGGAGGATGACACCGCCCGCCGCCGATCGTCCTGAGGACAACGATTTCGACGCGAGCGAGCGTCCGGCGCCTCAAAAGCCGCGGCGCTCGGCGTATTCGGCCCAGACAACGGACAGCGCGCTCAAAAAGCCGCGCTCCGATTTCCGTATTGCCGAGCAGCCGGGCTTCGTGTTGCACAGCTATCCGTATCGCGAGACGAGTCTCATCATCGATGTGTTGTCGCGCGATTACGGGCGCATCGCGCTGGTCGCGAAGGGCGCCAAGCGGCCGCATTCCGCGCTGCGCGGCGTGTTGCAGACGTTTCAGCCGCTGGGCCTGTCGTGGTCCGGCAAGGGCGAAGTGCGCACCCTGACGCGTGCTGAGTGGGTCGGCGGCATGCTGCCGCTGACGGGCGATGCGCTGTTGTGTGGCTTCTATGTCAATGAACTGCTGGTGAAGTTCTGCGCGCGCGAAGACGCGTATCCCGCGCTCTTCAATTATTACGTGCTGACGCTCTCGCGTCTCGCGCACGACGAACCCGCCGTGCAGGTGCTGCGCTCGTTCGAATGCGTGCTGTTGCGCGAAACCGGCTACGCGATGAACCTCACGCAGACCGTGACGCGCCAGGCCGTCGTGCCCGAAGGCCGCTACGTGTTCGAGCCCGACCGCGGCGTGCGCGAAGCCAGCGACAATTTTTCCGCACAATGGCCAGTGATTTTCGGTCAGACCTTGCTCGACATGGAGCGCGACGATTACACTGCGCCGCAGACCGCCGCGCAGAGCAAGGCGCTGATGCGTTTCCTGCTGAACTTTCATCTGGGCGGCACGCCGCTCGCTACCCGTCATATCTTGATCGACCTGCAAAACCTATGAGCTTCTTTCTCTCTTCGGCCGCGAGCGTGATCGATCTCGGCGTGAACATCGATCACGTGGCCACGCTGCGCAATGCCCGCGGCACGTCGTATCCCGATCCGATCCGCGCGGCGTTCGACGCCGAAGTCGCAGGCGCCGACGCCATCACGCTGCATCTGCGCGAGGACCGACGTCATATCGTCGATGCGGATGTGCGCACGCTGCGTCCGCTGCTCAAAACGCGCATGAATCTCGAATGCGCGGTGACGCGCGAAATGCTCGATATCGCGTGCGAGATCAAGCCGCACGACGTCTGCCTCGTGCCGGAAAAGCGTCAGGAAGTGACCACCGAAGGCGGTCTCGATGTCGCGGGCCGCTTCGAGAAAGTGAAAGCCGCATGCAAGCAGCTCGCGGATGCGGGCGCGCGCGTGTCGCTGTTCATCGATCCGGACGAAACGCAGATTCGCGCGGCAAAGGAAGCTGGCGCGCCCGTCATTGAACTGCATACGGGCCGCTACGCCGAAGCGCACGATGAAGCCGAGCAGCAGCGCGAATACGAGCGCGTCGCGACGGGCGTCGATTTCGGCAATTCGCTCGGGCTGAAGGTCAACGCGGGACACGGTCTGCACTACACGAACGTGCAGGCGATCGCGGCGCTGCCCAGCATCGTCGAACTGAACATCGGCCATGCGATTGTCGCGCACGCGATCTTCGCGGGTTGGGACAACGCCGTGCGCGAGATGAAAGCGATCATGGTCGCGTCGCGGCTGGCGTCGCTGCACGCGTAAGGCCGCGCCATGACGATCTACGGCATTGGCACGGACCTCGTGCAAGTGAGTCGCGTAGCGGCCGTGATGGAGCGCACCAGGGGCCGCTTCGCCGAGAAGGTGCTCGGTCCCGACGAGTTGCGCATCTATCACGCACGCAAGGCGCGCTCCGAAGTGCGCGGACTCGCATTTCTCGCGACGCGTTTCTCCGCGAAGGAAGCGTTTTCGAAGGCGATCGGCCTCGGCATGCGTTGGCCGATGACGTGGCGTGCGCTGCAGACGCTCAACGAGCCGAGCGGCAAACCGATGTGCGTTGTTGTGTCCGGCGAACTCGCGCAATGGCTCGAGGCGCGGAACATCACCGCGAAGGTGACTGTCGCAGACGAGCGCGATTATGCGGTGTCATTCGTGATCGCCGAAGTGCCCGATACTCCACTCAATCAGTCGAAAGAAGCCAATTGAATCCGATGAAACGCACTCCCGGCCCCGTCATCATGTTCGATGTGGTTGGCACGACGCTGTCCGACGCCGACATCGACCGTCTCGAGCAACCGATGACCGGTGGCATCATTCTGTTCGCGCGGCATTTCCAGGACCGTGCGGCACTGTTCGCGCTGACCGACGCGATTCGCGCGGTGCGCGAGGACATCCTGATCGCGATCGATCACGAAGACGACCGCGTGCAGCGCTTTCGCACCGACGGCTTCACCATGTTGCCCGCGCCGGGCAAACTCGGCGCGCTGTGTGGGACAAGGATGTGCTGACGGCGACCAAGGTCGCGACCGCGTTCGGCTATGTGCTCGCCGCCGAACTGCGCCCGTGCGGCATCGACATGAGTTTTACGCCAGTGCTCGATCTGAACTACGGCCAGTCTCGCAGGTGATCGGCGACCGCGCGCTGCACAGCGGTCCGCGCGTCGTCACGATGTTCGCCAAGAGCCTGAATCACGGTCTCGCGCTCGCGGGCATGGCGAACTGCGGCAAGCATTTTCCGGGGCACGGATTCGTGTCGGCGGATTCGCATGTCGCGCTGCCGACCGACGATCGCGCACTCGACGAAATCCTCAACGCCGATGTGAAGCCGTACGACTGGCTCGGCATGTCGCTGACCTCGGTGATTCCGGTGCATGTCATCTATACGCGCATCGACGATAAACCGGTGGGCTTTTCGCGCGTCTGGCTGCAGGACATTCTGCGCGGGAGGCTCGGCTTCAACGGCGCGATCTTCAGAGACGATCTGTCGATGGAAGCCGCGCGGGCGGCACGCTCGCCGAAGCCGCGATGGCCGCGCTCGGCGCGGGCTGCGATATGGTGCTGATCTGCAATCAGTCGGAAGAGGCAGGGAAGGTGCTCGAGCAGTTGCGCTACACGCCGCCCAAAGCATCGGAGCAGCGCATCAAGCAGATGCGTCCGTGCGGCAAAGCGCTGCGGTGGAGCAAGTTGTAGAATCAGCCGGAGTGCCGGAGTATCTGGCGGCGCGGGAACTCGTCAAACAGAAGCTCGGCTGATTCAGATTATAGCTTCGTATAAAGAGAAAACGCCATGGCAGCGATGCCATGGCGTTTTCTCTTGTGTGCCCAGCATGGACGCAATCTTGTAGGTGCGTAGGTGCAAGTTCTACCATGAGTTGAACAGAGCGAATGAAGCGAAGCGCAACTGCGAGAG
>JAQFVJ010000142.1 GCA_029439525.1 Caballeronia sp. BR6202001591004 | reverse complement strand
TCACGGTAGCGGATTGGGTAAAACCCGTTGGGACGTGGAGCGAACCATTTCGTGGCTTCACAACTTTCGCCAACTACGCATCCGCTTCGAACAGCTCGCCTTCATCCACGTGGCCTTCATAAAAATCGCTTGCTGCATCATATGCTGGCGACAATTGCGAACGTCATTTTATTAAAGACTCTTAATGTAACCGACGTCAAAAATTGGCGACCTCACATCTGCGTCCTCTCATCGCACTGCATGGTATCGTCCACGAGACTTCTGAACACTTTATCGACGGTTTGCGTCGAGCGTCCGATTGTCGTGTGCCTCTTGATGCACAATCAAGTCGTTAATGCGAGTGTCGCCGTCCGGCTAGATGGTCGACGCGATCTTCACCGCGACAGAAGGCGTCAGCACAGTGCCAACCGCAATGTTATCCCTTTTGGAAAACAACCTTTACCATCGATGCACGCATAACGCGAAAAACTCTCTTGTTGAACAAGATCTACCAAAATCAAGGAAATACAAGTCAATTTTAAGGTGACGGGCACGCAAACCGGGTTGCATTCAACCCTTCGTCTCGTTGCTGCGGCTGATCGTTTATCGTGATCGGCCGCGAGCTCTCTACTCTATTGCGATGCCAAACGCATAGCACCTTGATCATCCACTTTTCGCATTCCTCCGCGCATTTGCATTGCGCAGTGGGGCGTTCAACTTGAGGGGCGGTTGACAGGCACGCCTCCGCACACAACGTCGTGAATGACTCGATACATTAAAATCGCGCACGCGTGACCTGCGATATCTCACCGTGATTGCATCCTGCATATTATCGAGAGCATCCTTTGCGACGCGACCCCACTTGGGGCGCGAATGTCGGCTTAGCTCGAGTGTGCCTACGCGGAGCGTTACGGAGATTTATCGGAACGCGCGACACCCCGGTCAGCGCCCTCGCCTATGCGTTTGCCACGGAAATTTATCAACGGTCTAGTACAGGCTTGTTAAATCTATGAAAGATTTGAGAACATCGAGACACGATTTGCTCGCAACGGACGACATTTGACAAATCGCAGAGTTCTTCGCACGGGCGTTCGAGGTGGACTGTGACGCATACGTGTGTAGGACATTGCCATTAAGGGCTGTATAAAGTAATCGGGTGCGGTTAGACCCCGACTTAGCGTAGCTGGCCTGTCACGATTCGCGTTGATCGACGATGCTATATGCATAAGTGAGAATGCATCCCTCGATTTGAGTGCTGGACTGGGGTCAAATCCCAGCCGCTTATGGCATGTACTACTCAGCAGTTCTTCACATTTTCAGTTCGGTCCACTTTATATGCATGAGTGGGCCTTCACCTGCGAGCCGCATTGGAATCTCGGCGCGGCGGTCTATGTAGTAAGGTCCGGCCGCTTCTGCGGTCGTCGAAGAGGTGCAAGAGTTCAATGATTTGGTTGGGTGAAAATGATGTTGACGCTTGACCCGAGTCACGATGTCAATATATCAATGCATGATACCCACCCTGCCGACCGAATTCGCGTCACTATCAATGGTAGGACGTTGCATGCGTTTCTATCTAGGTATGCATGACACGTAAGTACGTCAGGTATTGAACGCACCGTGGCGATTTGGTCCGTAATTCATCTACGGGAATCCGATACACCAATGTATTTTCTTCGCGCATGTTGATAGCAAATCCAGCGACACGTACTACGTCAAGCGCAACGTGATAACTCTTCTCACGTTTCGATTGTTGTATCCTCACCTGGCGTTTGCGCGGGTTTGTCGAGGTGACTCGCCAAACGCACTCGTATATGCTTGCGTAAATCTGTAGAAGTTATCGAAGCCCCAACGCGCAGCGATTTGCCCGCACGCACCTAGGCATTGAGCATTCTGAAGGTCTTCCCTCACTCGCTCGAGCCGGATTTTGCGGAGGAAGGCCATGGGCGACATCGCCTTTACGACGCATAAACCCGACTTGCAGGTCCGCACGCTTAACGACGCAGCGTCGGCGATTTGTGCCAGCATCAGCGGTTGCTGTGCATCGGCGTACATGTAGTCGATCGCGCGTTTAATTCTCGCTGGCAACACGTCCGACAGAATAGACCGAAGCTGATTTGAGTAATTACGTATGCTGCGCTTTCTGCAATATGATAGTCGTGAAAGCCTGTTGCAAGTAACTCGTCGCTATTGCGTTCCCATTGCCCTCCTCAGGCTGTCGCGTGGTGGCGTTGAGTGCATACGCGATGTGCCCTAACATCTCAACGTCAGCTCCTTGCAGACCGCTTTCTGGTTGAAACGCATGACAAGGCGTACCCAGCAGGCGAGCAAGATCGGTCTGGAGGCATTCAGAAGAGTTGACCAGATTTGTGGTCTTCGCAGCCGTGTTGACCGATACGTGGTCAAATGTTAATCGATTTGCAATCAATGTCGAGCAGGCAGATCGCATTGGGCCTTCCAACTTTAACGAAACATGCCCTTTCGCCGGCAGGTGAACGAAATAAGCGTCCACCGCGCTGCGGGCTTCGAAAGTACATGGAGTATGTATCTCCGAAATTACTGTGAACACGTTCGCAGTGAGTGCTGACCGCTCTTTGTAAAGAAAATTCCGCTGGTTCTCCGGCCGCACTCGAACTTCGAATGAAAGCATATCGTAATGTTACTCCGGCTCGCATGGGTCGGTGAAAGTTCGCTTAGTTTCAACCATGGGAATAACGATGTACGTCTTAAGATTCCAAGAGCCCGCGATGGCTGACTGCATTGGCTGCTTCATGAACGCACCCTGGCCGGCAACCTCGTCGCATCTTATCAGGCGACGAACCGAAACGGACGGGAGGACCAAGGCCGCAAAACTCGAATCCGCCGCCCTCCGGAAAAGCCTACCGGTTTTGGTTTTGTCAACCGCGCAAACATCTTGCACATGAATACCCCCTCAGCGCCAAGGTGCCACTCAGGGTGCCTGGAGCTGACTACGATACCACTCTAGACCACATCCCCAACAGAATGTAGTACGGTGCATTGTTATTCCGAACGAGAAGCAAAAATCGGCATTTGTGCTGTCGCGTGTAATCGCGGTTCCCTTTCGCAATACGAACTGCTAACGACGACGTTTCCAAGTTCGACTCGAGATTGTGATCATGTTGCGTGAATGAACTAACGTTGGGACCAAAATCAATTGATACGTTCGAAACAGCTGTTCTCAATTGTCACCGCCCGCTTCATCGCGGCTATCTTTGACCCGCTCACAAGACATCCGGATCAAACCGTTGTTTGGATCGGATGACGCGTTTGCGAAACCCCTTTCACACACTACCTCAACTTTCGTCTTGAAGAACGTTCTGCAATGTATCGCCAGGACCCACAGAGTGGGTTTGGCCCGCGAATGACGATCAGCCCTGAAACTGCCTTCGTCTCGCAACACGAAGTGAACAAAGACATCACTGCGACCGCGTGCCAGGCGCAAACTCAACGTTTTGACCGTCGATCTCCGCAATGGTTTAAGAGCATACGTCAGGGACTTGACGTGAAGAATCAACGTTCTCAAAAGATGTGAAATTTGAACATAAAGTGCGTTTTTTGTAGACACAAAATGCTTCAGAATCAATCAAATGGTGTCGCTAATAAAACACCTGCGAGGCTCGATGTCAGCTACGTATTTCGTACCTAGGTCCCTTAATCAACTACGGTGATGTGCAACACCAAAACCGCCGATATCCCTGATGTGACGCCGAAGGAACTCACGCAGAAAGCGCATCTCGGCGATCCCCAGTTCGATCGGGAAGCCGCTTTCGACCATTTTTTCTGTGTGCTCTCCGTAGAGGTCATCGCTGTTCAGGCACAGCTCGAGGAGCGTAGCGAAGACTCACAACGCTTCCGAGCGTTAAGACAGCGAGCGCTAACCCTTCAGTTGCTTCTGAGATCACTCGACGAGATCAACGAAATCGCAGCGGAGCATGACTGTCTCGAACCCGAGTTTCGTGGACAGGTACCCGGCGATTGAGCTGCACGGCACATGCCGCACTACATTGCCCGGACCCAGCAAGAGAGGTCGACAGCCGACAATGCACGATGTCTCATATCCATTGAAGGTTTGTCTCCGCAATAGATTAGTATAACTAATAATTTGCAACGTCTGTGCAGGGCAGGTCTTGTGAGGCTGCTGCGTTGCCGGACATTCTGAGAAGTCATTCCCAGAGAATCAGTGCACGGACGCGCGGCTGTGCGACACAAACGCCAATTAGACCAATTCCAAGATGCTGACTTTTTTCTATCCGTATCTGCAGTTACTCGACGGCGCCGTGTGGACATTGGAACAATGTCTGGCGGGACTCGGCATCCATCCCGCTTCGCTAGTCCAACGCATCGAACCCGGTCGAACTATGTCTTTCTTCTCGGCCCCGATTGATGGGGCCGCGGTGTTCCTCTGTGCCGCCATGATCGCAGCAGCGGTGGTACTTTGGGTTATGTTCTTGGTTGTCGGTTACTTGCTCAGCAAAAAAGTTGGGCTGCTGGTTACTTTCACTTTAACGCTCGTTCCGGGACTGCTGAGCATTCTTTCAGCTTGGCCTGCGGTAGCACTACGTCCCGACACCTACGTGATTGGAGGCGGCGGTATGCTGGGCTCCGGGTCGGGCATGAGCGTTCTGGTCGAATTCGGCATGCTCTTCGGCTGGTGCTTCTCACTGATTGTAGTTGCGCCCTTTGGGTTAAGAGATTCGTTCTTACGACCACGCTTGGACCATCGCCGGACTCTTGGTGGCGGCCTTGTTCGTGGCAGACGCACACAAGTCAATTACCATGCGAAAGCACTCCGAGTGTGAATCTCGCATCAGTCAGTCGGCGAACGCTTATCTTGCCAGACAGGTAGTCGCCTATCGGGCACATTGCGATGCGATTCACCAGACAGAGACGCAATCCTGTCATTGAGCGTCGCTTGTTCAACAGAAACTTTTTGATTATTCAACGGAAGACACGAAGATCTTTCAAGAATTCGGACCGCGCACATCAGCTGACATTTATTCCTTGCCGGAAGCTAATTCAAGCGCTAAAGAAATCGATGCGATCCGCGTTCAGGTATCCGATTACAATCAGATCGTTTGCCCGTCGCAGGATCTCGGAGACGGGATCAGGCGGTTTGCAGGCCCATCCGCTTCGTGCCTGAGGACGCCACGCAACTGGACAGCAACAGCAATGACAATCGTCGTCGAGACAAAGGATGGTCTAACCACGTTGCTTTCAAGAACATCAGAGCTCGGCTCTTCGCTGCGAGATGGAGAACTTCATAGAAGAAGGACCTCAATCGGATCCGTATCATGGACCTCGTCGGCAGGTCTGCGCCCCATGAAACACATAGACGCCATGAGGACGCCAAACGTTGCCCCAATGAAGAGACCACCGGTGAAGCTAAGAAGGATCATGGGCGAAGTACTCCTGCTCACGCGAAAGAAAATCCCGACGGTTTGAGGGAGACGTGGCGGGGCCCCACAAAAACCGCCGTCAGCGTGAACTCGCTGAACACACTGCCATCACATGTGCGCAATGTGCAAGCACGACTGCTTCAACACTGTGAAGGGCTATTGTAGCGAAGGAAATTGCTGGGGCAGACCATGAATCATCTTCACCACTGGTAACCGACTCCCGCCCCTACACCTACCGCGTTCCTCGTATCTCCCGTCAAACTCCCCTTGATCATCCAGCGTCCACTGTCGGACAGCTGCGAAACTCCGATTGCAAGAGCCGCCTCGCTGCGATACGAACCCACACCTGCTGAGAACATCCCGCGGCCTGGTGTCGATGCCTGGGGTAAATTCGCCGCCGCCAACGCCGCCGTTCCCGCGTTAGCATCACGTCGAACTCGATCGACTCGCTTATCGGTATAGCTTTTGGCGGTGCTCGTTACGCCAGACAACGCCTGGTCTAGTTGTCCTACGTTCACCGCATCCGTTGGTTCGGTCCCTGCGCCGACGTTATGGATTAAAGTGGGAGTATCGCTAGTGCCGAGCGTGATACTCCCCGTATTGAGGGTACCAGCTGGGTCGGTATCGTGATGAACAGTGCTGCTCTTCACCGCATTGAGCTGGTTCACGTTCACGGCGTCCGTACCCGATGTACCGGACGCGACATTGGTAAGCTGGCGCTCACGACCTGCTGTCCCGACAGAAACAGAGTTGTTGCGATCCGCGACCGACCCTGCCCCCAACGCGACAGCGTTATTGGCCACTGCGTTAGCATTCGTACCGACGGCCAAGCTGTTGGCCCCGGTTGCGACTGCGCCCACGCCTCCGGCAGCGGAGTTTGCACCTGTTGACGCAGGTTTGGCAGATCCGCCAGCGGCATTTACTTGAAAGAACCCGTCTTTACCCTGCTGCAATCTTTGAATCGCTGACGAGTTCTGTTGCGTCTGTTGGCCAAGCTGGGTGACAGCTGTGCCAGAACTCGTTCTTAATGCTTCGATGGCCTGATTCGTCGCGTAGAGCTCGGATCCGTTCACTGCGTCAGTGGAATCCTTAGTCACTCGGCCCGCCGCTACATTGGTGATCGTGCGCTCTTTGCCAACGTCCCCGACGGAAACGGTGCTAGTTGGATTGGCGCCGGCGACTGCATACGACTGGCCGTTGATCGTGACCGCTGACGTCCGAGCTGCTGCCTGAGTCGTCGAATTCGCACCAAGCGCGACATCGCCTACGTTAGTCGCCTGCGAGCCTGATCCTAATGCAACACTATTTCTAGCGCCAGCGGCCGCTGTATCGCCAAGCGCAACAGCTCCAGCATCGCCTGCAACGGATGTATTACCGACCGCTACTGACCCTTGGCCAACCGCTTTGTTTTGATTGCCCATAGCAACTGCGCCGTTTGTCTGGTTGCCGGTGCTTGCGCTTTGAGACCCATCCTTATTGGCAATATTGTTCCTTCCCAAGGCAATAGAGCCGTTGCCACTCGCGAAGTTTGGATCACCAAGCGACACCGAACCATCGCCGAACGCGGCACTGCCTGAAGCAGATGGCGACCGCCCTGCCGCCATCTGCTTTCACGCGGTTCCCGATAGCAATTGAACCATCCGTTTGAGCGATAGCTGCGGGACCGACCGCGACACTATCCGATCCGACTGCCTCACTGTCGGACAGTTGCGAGTTTGTACGAAAAAAGGTCACGCCCGCACCGCTATTGACGGCATTAAGATATTCCCCGTAGTTGTTGAGATACGTGTACACATTCTCGAAGCTCTTACCCACGTAATCGAATCCCGCATATGTGGCATTGGAAAGCGTAGTTAGTGCTTGATTAGTACGATAGAGCTGCGAACCATTGACTGCGTCATTTGAATGCACAGTCAATGACCCTGGGGCGATATGGGTCAGTTTGCGATCTAATATCCGCTTCAGACTACTTTCCTTGACCGTGTCTTGTGCTTTCGCTGACACAGGCACCAGTCCAGCTGCCGTCATCGTCGCAAACACCGATATCAACGTTACGCTATAACGCAACCGCGAATGACTAGTTTTGTGCTCCAGATTTGTACGAGATTCAATATCGCAATTACTAACAGTCCGCAAGTGGGTTTGCAATTTCAGACCCTTACGATTTACGCTCGGGAAGAATTTATTGTTGTCAATTCGCATGATTCTCATGGTAAGAAAGGTAGGTGCGGATTCGATCGACCTATTACGACGATCGACGGATCGTATAAACAAAGTAACTTTTTCTTTGATGCCTATTTTTATCATTAGGTATGCAAAATTAAAGCCCTCAGATTTTTATGCTTCTTTTACTGGTTCCATGTCGAGTACGATTTTCAAATCCCTTGCTTTGAGCGGGAGCGTGATCTCCCCTTGAATCCAAGCAACGTTCGACTTCGCCAACTTTTCAAGGTCATCCTCGGACTCGATCCCTTCTGCAACCACACAGGGTGCCAAAGTGTTGCAAAACGCTGCAAACTTACTGAGCAGCGATGTCTCGCTATCCCGCTCATCCCCATCACGCAACCAACTTTTGTCAAGCTTGATTACATGAGGTTGTACGGCACGTGCGAACGCTAGACTACTGTAACCAACACCGAAGTCATCGAGCGATATCCGACAGCCAAGGCTCATGAGACGATTCACGAATTCGATAGCCGCATCAAAATCGCCAATTGGCGCTGTTTCTGTAATCTCGATTGTTAGACGCGCTGCGAGGTCAGGATGATCTGCTAAATAATCGAAAATAGACAGCCACCAACTATCGATAACCAAGCTACGAGCGGAAACGTTGCAACCCAACCTTGCTGCGTGATCTTTTTTCAACTGTCCGAGCACTGCTAAGACGACAAGCCTGTCGACTGCGCGGACGAGGCCGAAACGCTCCAGCACGGGGATAAAATGGCCTGTCCCAGCACCAAAGGGCAACCCAGATACCCGTAGCAGGGCCTCCGAATAGAGTAATTGCTCGCTCCGGTCGCGGCGTACGATAGGCTGGAACTCGAGGGCCGCTCTTCTTTCTGCGATTGCTCGGTTGAACGCAACCGCTAAACCCATGTCCCGCTCATAATCGAGGCGCCATTTCATATCAGACTGCGGCATGGCTACTTGCGCAGTTAGAGGACCTGCGCGTTCAACCTCCTCTGGATAAGGAAATTTACTGCCGGCACCAAATCCTCCATGACGGACGGGATCGACGGTTACGACTGGCATGGCACACCGGTTACCCACTGAGACAAAACACCTCGCGAGTTCTACTTGGGCGTGCTCCAAACGCGTCAACAAGCCCAACTTAGACATCGACGTGGGTGCGCCTTCTTCGCCGATGAACGAAACCAGGAATCGCGCACCACCCAGGTCGGTTACTGAGCCCCCCATCCATGAGCGCGCAACTGCAACGCCCGCAGCGACTCGTCTGCGAAGGGAGCACCGTAGACAGCCCGCAAATGAGCGTAGTTGTTCAACTCCACCATTAGGTACTTACAACCCATTCAATCGACAGCCTTCATGGCATCCCTTCTCATGCGGTGTGGTTACAAAGAACGATGATTGACGAGCGCTTTTGAACAACGCCAAATGGCTTGGCCAAACCAGACAAACGGAGGCAAAATCGGTCTTCTGTGGGCATTCGCAGTGCTTCCAAACATTGTTTTGATGTGAGGGACGTGACGTCCCAGTTTCTTTCAGACGGGCCGCTGCCATGCCCGCTCGGGTGCGTTCGCGATCAAGGTTCGCTCGAACTCTGCGAGTACGGCCATTAAGTGAAAGACTAGACGTCCACCCGAAGACGTCGTGTCGATATTCTCGCTTAATGACTGAAAGTGAATCTCGCGTTTGCCTAGCTGCTCAAGCAAGCGGACCAAATGGACGAGCGAGCGGCCTAGCGCCGATCAAGTCGCCATACAACGAGTTTTCCGCCCGGCTTGAGCCGGCGCAAAGCTCTTTCTAATCCGGATCGGGAGACCTGCGCTGCGCGCCGGAGACGCCGTGGTCGGTATATCCGGACACAACCGGCACCCTGGAGGGCATGCATCTGCAAAGCCAAGCTTTGGTCTTCGGTAGACACCCGTGCGTATCCGATGATCAAAACACTCTCCCTTAGGTTAGGAAATTTCCATCAGCTGTCCACGTGAGATTGGTCGGTGGCGAGTAGAGTAGGAGAAGCCGCCGCTAGCTGCATTGTGGAGTCAGCTCCCGCATAACCAACGAACTTGCAATTCTAATTGTCTCTTTTGGGAGAGCGGATGCGCCGACTTACCATGTGATCTGATTTGTGCGTTTTTCGTTGACGCCTTACGCTTGATGGTTTATGGCAGCGGCTAGCAATTAAGGTGCGGCGAATAACAGGCCCGCGGAACGTCACACTCGCGTTGGTCTCGTGACTGCCTTCGAGATCGCAGCGGTCCAAGGAGGCACGCCAAAATTGAATTTATCTCAACGACCTAGATTGCAATACGCTATCGCCTCTCGGTCGTTGAGTTACGTCTTGCTTAGGTCTTTTTGAAGAAAACCTTTCTGAGTCTAATTGCGTGTGGCTTGGAGGTATCACGTGTCCGAGCAAGACAGGCGATCCAGCCCGCGAAGAACTGTCCGCTCGTGAACGCCGTATTCGGCTGAAATTTCCTTCACGCTCACGTTTCCGTTGGTCAATTCGCTGCCTAACGTCGCGCAACTGCACTATGGAAAGCAATGGCTGACGACCAATTTGTCTTCCAGAGATCCGGGCAGCCGCAATCCCGGCTTTAATGCGCTCGCTAATTAACGTCCGTTCGAATTCCGCAAGAGCCGCCATCATATGAAAGACCAGGCGTCGGCCTGAGGATCGCGTATCGATATGCTCCGTTATCGAATGGAATGCGACCTGCCTGCGGCCGAGTGTTTCCATCAATCGAACCAGATGCACCAACGATCGACCGAGTCGGTCGAGCCGCTATACTACAAGCTACTATAAGCGGTCTCCCGCCTTCAGTCGTGCCAGTGCTCTGTCGAGACCGGGTCGCGAGCTGACGCTGCCTGATACGCCATGATTTGTATATAAATTTTCTCGCAACCTGGTGCGCAGCAACGCCTGCGTCTGTAATAACGTTTTGATCTCCTGTGGAGACGCGGGCATAACCAATCTTACGAGGTAGTAGGTCCCACCGCAGGCCGGTCTGCAAGACGAAGAGGGTGCTTGTGAGCACCGCCCGATTGTCGAGCGGTTTGCGCCCGGGATAGC
>JAQFVJ010000141.1 GCA_029439525.1 Caballeronia sp. BR6202001591004 | reverse complement strand
CTCTCAAAATCGGCGCTGAATCAGACAAAAAAAGTTTCGCGACAAGGGGTGCGGGTAGAGAGGCGCCGTGTGCCGGGGGGGGGGGGAAACGACGTACCGCACTTTCGGTACGCCTTTCCGCTTTTTTCGATAGGCCAGATCGCTCGCGCCACACGATGTGCGAGCGCCTTATAGTCTGCATGTGTAGCGAGAGCCTTTACCACGCGACCTTTTTCAACGCACGTTGAACCAAGGATCTGAATAATGGACGTCGCTCGGCGGCAACTAATCTATGTGACTCGCAATCCAAGCGAGATGTTGTGCGCGCGTTTCGAGGAGTGCGGGTGGCACATCGAAATCGTGGCGAGCGCGCGACACGCGCAAGGCGCTGCGCAACGATAGGGCGGGCGGCCTGCTCGATCTGTCGAATCATTTCGAATCTCATGAACTGGCGGCGTTCGAATCGTCGCTCACGATGACCAACGTCGGCTGGGTCGCAGCTACCGTTTCCGGACAACTCGAAGACGCTGCCGTGCGGCGTCTGATCCGCGACTATTGTTTGGATTACGTGAGTTTGGATTACGTGACGCTGCCGACGTCGAACGACTGCGTGGTCGATTCCGTTTGCCACGCATATGGCATGGTCGCGCTGCACGACGTCGCCTCCAACGATGCCCGCAGCGAAGGCCGGCTGCGCGGAAGGCGAAATGGTCGGGTCGTGCGACGCCATGCTCGCGCTGTTTCGCTCCATCCGCAAAGTCGCGATGACGGACGCCCCGGTGTTTATTTCCGGCGAATCGGGCACGGTCAAGGAACTGACGGCCGTCGCCATCCACGAGCGCTCGGCGCGCCGCGATCAACCGTTCGTCGCCATCAATTGCGGCGCGATTCCTGCGCATCTGTTGCAATCTGAGCTCTTCGGCTACGAATGCGGCGCGTTTACGGGTGCGAATCAGCGCAAGATTGGCCGTGTGTCGAAGCCGCCAACGGCGGGTACCCCTGTTCCTTGATCGGCGATCTGCCGCTCGAAAGCCAGGCGTGCCTGCTGCGCTTCCTCTTCAGGAGCGCAAGGTCGAGCGGCTCGGCGGCCACGGCTCGACGCCGGTGGGCGTGCGCATCATTTCGGCGATGCACGTCGACATGCAAACCGCGATGATCGAAGGGCGCTTCCGTGCCGACCTGTATCACCGCCTGTGCGTGCTGCAGATCGACGAGCCGCCGCTGCGCGCGCGGCAAGGACACCGAGCTACTCGCGCACATGCTCGACCGCTTCAAGAAGGACGCGAGCCGTCGGCTGCGCGGGTTTTCGTCGGATGTGATCGCCGCGGTCCACAACTATGGCTCCGGGCAACGTGCGCGAACTCATCAACCGCGTGCAGCGCGCGATCGTCATGTCGGAAGGGCGTCAGATCACCGCGCGTGATCTCGAACTCGGCGAATAATATGTCGAAGTCGCGCCGGTGTCGCTCGCGCAGGCGCACGAGGTGGCGGAGCGGCAGGCCATCGAACTGGCGCTGCTGCGTCATCGCGGCCGGCTGGGCGACGCGGCGCACGAACTCGGCATTTCGCGCGTGACGTTCTATCGTCTGCTGAGTGCGCACGGCATGCGTCATATCGAAGTCGACGCGCCGACGGAGCACGCCACGCGCGGCTAGGTACCTGTTGCGCCGACTGCGCGGAGTCAGGAAAACGGGCGCTTCATGCGCCCGTTTCTTCTTTATGGAATGCCGCGCGGTCAACCTGTGCGCGGTACAATCCGATTTTTACGCGTCATCTGCCCGGCGTTCGCCGCGCATTCCAAGGAACATCAATGAAACAGTATCTCGAGCTCGTTCAGACGATTCTCGATACCGGCACGTGGCAGGAAAACCGTACGGGCATTCGCACGATCAGCATCCCCGGTGCGATGCTGCGTTTCGATCTCAGCCAAGGCTTTCCCATCGTGACGACGAAGAAGCTCGCATTCAAGTCGGCGATCGGTGAACTGGTGGGCTTTCTGCGCGCGTCGAAGAGCGCGGCGGATTTTCGCGCGCTCGGCTGCAAGGTCTGGGATGCCAACGCCAACGAGAATCCCCAGTGGCTCGAAAATCCGTATCGGCAGGGCACGGACGATCTCGGCGATGTCTATGGCGTACAGTGGCGCAAATGGCCCGCCTATAAGCTCGTCGATGCCAGCGCGGGCGATCAGATCGCCGATGCGACCAATCGCGGCTATCAGCTCGTGACGAGCTTCGTCGAAAACGGGCGCGAGCAGGTGCTGCTGTACAAGGCCATCGATCAGTTGCGGCAGTGTCTCGACACGATCATCGAGCACCCGACCGACCGCCGCATTCTGTTTCATGGGTGGAACCCAACGAAGCTCGATGAAATCGCGCTGCCTGCATGCCATTTGTTGTACCAGTTCATTCCGAACGCGGTGACGCGCGAGATCTCGTTGTGCCTGTATATCCGCAGTAATGACGTCGGGCTGGGCATGCCGTTCAATCTGGCTGAGGGCGCGGCGCTGCTGCATCTGGTCGGACGATTGACGGGCTACACACCGCGCTGGTTCACGTATTTCATCGGCGACGCGCATATCTACGAAAATCAGCTCGACATGCTGCATGAACAGCTCAAGCGCGAGCCGCTACCGAGCCCACAGCTGATCATTTCCGACCGCGTGCCGCACTTCGCCGTGACGAAGCGCTACGAACCCGAATGGCTCGAAAAAATCGAGCCGAAGGATTTCGCGCTCGAAGGCTATAAACATCACGAACCGCTGACGGCACCGATGGCGGTATAAACGGCGCAACGCTGTCTGCTTCGAAAACGAAACGCGCGGCTCAGGCCGCGTGTTTTGTTTTTACCGATTCCCCAACTCAGGGCACCTCAGCCCCGATGATGCTCGTTGCTTACGTGCGGCTGCTGGGCTTGTTCGGGCTGCTGATGTTGTTGGGGTGGCGGCAGCGCCTGATGAACCTGTTGCGGTTGCGGTTGCGGTTGCGGATGCGGTTGCGGTTGCGGATGCGGTTGCGGTTGCGGATGCGGTTGCGGTTGCGGATGCGGTTGCTCCGGCATCGCGCGCGGCATCTCCTGGCGCGGCTGCGGGGCGGGCATCGGTGCATGTTGACGGGGTTCTTCACGCGCCTGCTGGAACGCCTGAGCATGTGGCTGCGCATACGCCCGCTGCGGCAGGGTACTCGAAGTGAGGCGCCACGTTCTGCGGAGCCTGCGCGACCGCTGGATGGGGCGGCGTGGGTTGCATCGGCGTCTGCTGGGCGGGCGCCTGCGGCGGCATCGCCCGGGGCGCCGCGCTCGACGTGCGGCATCGGGTTCGGCGCGCCTGACGGCGCGTGCGGTTCGTTCGTCGTGGCGTGTCCTTGCCATCCTTCTCTGAACCGCGATAGACATGCGGTTCGCCGCCCCGCTTGTGCGGGCTGAGGCGGACGCGGCACGCCATTGTTGTGCGATGGCGCCGCTTGCGCGAATCCGGGGGCCCGGGATGCGGTGGCACATTCGCTTCGCCCGAATGCGCCGCATTCGGGACAGGCTGCGCATTGTTCATCGCAGGTCGTGGCGCATTCTGCGCAAAGTTCGGATGCGGCGCGCCTTGCTGGTTCGCCATCGGCGCTTGCGGCGCACCCGTCGCGGGCGCGTGCGGGGATTACCGCCCGCGCCCGCCCATGCGTCGCCACCCAGATGCACGTTGTCGAATCCGCGCGGCGCGTGCGTATCCCTGCGATTGCGCGGATTGCGCCAGTGCGCCGGATCGATCGCATACGGTTGCTGCCTGAGTGGCTGCCCGCGCACGAACGGCGTCGCCGGCGCGCGATAGTTGATGTACGTGTTGTGGATGCCGACCGAGCGGTCGATGTACACGTAACGATTCACCTGCTCGTAATAGCGCGGGCTCCATCCCGCGTGATGCTGATGCCACGGCTCGCCCGGCGCGAGCGCGAACCACGCCACGCCCGCCGCCGCCCGTCAGTGCGACGTTCCAGTAGACGCCGCCATCGCCGACGAAGCGCCGACGAGCGCCGGCGCATAGGCAGGCGCGACGCCCGCTAGCCGACCCGGCACCCATGCCCATTGCGAGCACATAGGCCCAGCGGCCGTAGTGATACGGCGCGAAGCCCCACGGCGCATCGTCGACCCAGGTCCGGCCCCAAGGCGCCTACTAGACCCAATGGCCTTGCCGATACGGCGCCCAGTCCGCCGGCGCGGAGTTCGGCACCCAGATCGCGCCATAGGACGGATCGTTGCACCACGTGCCGTTGGCATCGAGACCTGATAGCCGGGGATGTCGCGCGACACAGACACATAGCGTGCCGAAATCGAGCGATCCTCCGCCGCATCGCGGCTTGCCATTGATCGAACGCATCGGGCGCGGCATTCGCGGATGCCTGCTGAAGATTCGTGTCTTCGAAGGTGATCTGCTGGCCCGCCGCGAGCGGCGCCAAAGAGCAGTCGCCATAGGCGGTAACGCCGCCGCTGCGCACGGTCACCGTGGTTGCGTGTCCGTCCGGCGCGACGTCCACGCGGATATCGCCAGGCGTGGTCACGGCGAGCGCCGCATTTGGCGTGTCGATTTCGTAGTTCGTGCCCGGCGCGACTTCGCGCGTGCGCATCGAGAGCGTGCCTTGTGTTCTTGTGTTACCTTGAGCTGCGTGGTTTGATCGTCGAGCGTGAGGATCGACAGTGCTGTCGATGAACCAAGCCGCACGGCCGTCGAGCCGATGTGCATTTCCGACCGTGCGTTCTGATCGTTCCCAGAGCTGGTCGCCCGCCGTGAGTTGGACGGTTGAGCTACGCATAGCTCCAGTTGGATGCCTCGGCGGGTTCCGTCGTGACGGCGCCTGCTGTGTAGTTCAGGCGCGCGACGTGTCCCCGGGCGGATCGCCGGCTTCGGCGGATTTCGCGGGTTCAGTCGGTGGTGACGGCTGCGCCCATGCGCTCGTGCTCTGGATTGAAAACAGCGAGACAGCGCACAACGTGCCGGCAGTGACGGTTCGAAGCTTCATGTCGTTTTCCGGGTGGCCGCGCGCATTGAGGTTATTTTCGTGGTGATGGCAAATCGGCGCGCAAGGCCTCCGGATCAATGTATCCGCCGTTCCCGTATCCGGGCGCTGTGGTTTGTAACGGCTTAACGGTCGGCGTAACAAAGCTTTGCCGCACCAACAAATGCGTGATGGAAGGCGCTTATATCTTCCCGACAGAGAAAACCCTTGAAATGCCACCGTCCCGCAGGCATCACGCGCAACACGCGGCCCATGGCTGTATGTTCGATCCAGCCATGCGTCTCGCACGCTTCCAGGAACGCCGCGCCGAGCGCCCCGCTCAGATGGCGGCCGCCGTTCGCTCCAGTCGATGCCGAGTTCCGCGAACACGCGCGCGCCTTCGGCGCGTTGCATCGAGCGGTGTCGCGCCTTGCTTTTCGGTGTGAAGCTCCGCGAGTTCGAGCCAGTTGCGCGACAGCATCGCATCGAAGACGCCCACGGCCAGTTCGCCCGCCAGATGGGCGTAGCAGGTGCGCGCGCGTAGCCCATCTCGACCGGCACCGCGCTCCGGCGCGCGGTGCGCCTCGATCGCGGCGGCGATATTCGGCGTCGCGATGCGGTAGTAGCGATGCCGACCGTTCACTTCCATCGCGAGTAGCCCGCCTTCGGTGAGATGCGCGAGATGGCAGCTCGCCGCCGATGGCGACAAACCCGCGATCATCGTGAGTTCGCCGGCGGGACGCGCGGTGCCGTCCATCAGCGACCAGAGCATGGCAGCGCGGCCCGGATCGGCGAGCAGCGCACCGATGCGCGACAGCCCCGGAAAATGCCACGCGCGGGAATCAGTTTCGTCGCGGCCGTCGTCGGCTGCCTCGTGTTGTGCGCTGGCTGCGCGGGCGCGCCGTCATCGTCGTCGGGAAGCGGCGGCAGCATCACGTGTACAGCACCGTCGATTAGGGCACACGGTCCACAATTAGCGGTTCTGGGGTCTCTATAATCGTTGTGCGGCCAGGCGGCCGCACAACGATTATAGAGACCCCTCTATGGATATGCTCACCGCTTTTCCCATCCCCGCCGTATCGAAAACGCGCGCCGAAACCACCTTCCGCTTTCTCGCCGAACCGACCTCGGTGAACTTCGGCGGCAAGGTTCACGGTGGCGCGCTGATGAAATGGATCGCCGAAACCGCGTATGCCTGCGCCGCGATGTGGTCCGGAAGATACGCGGTGACGGTGAGCGTTGGCAACATTCGTTTCAGGCGGCCGAGATTCTGGTTGGCAATTTCGTCGAACTGCGTTCGCGCGTGGTGGCGACGGGCCGCCGAGTTCGATTGATGTTCCTGCTCGATACTAATGTCATTTCCGAATTGCGCAAGGCAGGCGATGGCAAAGCCGATGCCAAGTCACGCGCTGGCGTTTAGGGCGAAGACGCTACGAGCTTCTTCATCTCCGCCGTGACGCTGTTCGAACTCGAACTTGGCGTTCTTTGAATGGAGCGCCGCGATGCCGAAATCGCGTACTCTCAGAGTTTGTCGACCGTACCTTGCCGTTCGATGCAGCAGTCGCGCAGCGTTGCGCCCCGCTTCACGTTCCGGATCCGCGCGCGGAGCGCGATATTCCTACATCGCGGCTACGGCACTCGTGTATGGCATGACGATCATTATGCGCAACGTGGCTGATTTCGCCGCGTGCAATGTGAGTCCGCTCAGTCCGTGGCAAGCAACGCCTTGAGACCCGCGTTCGGTTAGTCGAACGCGGACGGCCTCGTGTCGCTTACTTCCTCCCCACCATCTCCTCCGGCTTCACCCACTCGTCGAACTGCTTCTCCGTGACATAACCGAGCGCCAGCGCGGCGGCCTTG
>JAQFVJ010000140.1 GCA_029439525.1 Caballeronia sp. BR6202001591004 | reverse complement strand
CCGGCGGCGCACAGCGCCGGCAATGCCGGAAGGATGATTGTCACCACTTCGGATTGGATGCTGCAGAAGGACGAAATCGTCAGGTAGCCAATGTGTGTTAAGCGTCGGCGACAGTTCTATTGCGACCATCTGCAAAGTTAATTCAAGTGCGGTCACTAGTGCCCTGGGCGGGGGGTTAAAAACGGCTTTCTTTGGTTACTTTCTTTGCCGCCGCAAAGAAAGTAACCTCCGCGCCGGGGAGGCGCCAACTGCAAAAACGAACCAAAAACAGCAGCGCCTTGCACAAAAAACCCAGCGAAAACAAACAAAGAACCGACTATGAAACGCACCGCCCCCAAGGGCATAACCATCACCGACGTCGCTCCGAAAGCAAGAGTCTCCGCAATCACAGTATCCCTCGCCTTCAACGCGCCGCAAACACTGGCACGTGTACGAGAGGCGGTAGCGGAACTCGGTTATGTACCGAACCGCCTGGCCGGCGGCCTATCCTCATCGAAATCGCGCCTGATCGCTGCGATCGTTCCCACCGTAGCGCATTCGCTCTTCTCGACAAGCAGCGTGCAGGTCTTCAGCGATACGATGTCGCGCGCGGGCTATCAGGTCCTGCTCGGCCTATCCGGCTACAGCGACGAAAACGAAGATCTGCTACTCGATGCGGTACTGAGCCGCCGCCCCGAGGGCGTCTTGCTGACAGGCGTAGCCAATACGCCGACCTTGCGCGGACGCTTGCGCAAAATCGGCATTCCGATTGTCGAAACATGGGACATGACCGACGATCCGATTGACATGCTGGTGGGCTTTGCGCACGAGAAAATCGGCGAGGCAGTCGCACACCGCATGATCGCAAGCGGCGTAAAGCGGCCCGCGCTGGTTTCGGCAAACGATCAGCGAGCACTAAGCGCGCCGGCGCGGTTTCATCGATACCTTCGCGCAGCACGGCGTGCAAGAGATCGCCGATGTCCAGGTGCTCCCGCCAAGTTCCGTCGCCGGCGGCAAGGAAGGGGTCGCGCGCATTCTCGATGCGCAAGGCAAGGCGACGTCGACGCGATCTTCTGCAGCTCGGACCTGCTCGCGCTAGGCGTCGTGTCGGAAGCGCGAAAACGCGGCATCGACGTGCCGGAGCGCATCGCGGTATGCGGCTTCGGCGATCTCGACTTCGCCGCCGACACGATGCTCGCGCTCACGACCGTGCGCGTCGACGGCAAGCGCATCGGCGCGACGGGGGTGCGTTGCCTGATCGAACGGCTGAACGGCAGCACGGAGCGCGTGCGCGCGGATGTCGGCTTTGAACTGGTTGAACGCGAGACGCTTTAGATTCAAACCTCGTTCTGCACGAACGCGCTTTAAGCAAGTGATGCGCGATCGCGAACGACTTGGGCGCCGAGAGGTCCTGTTCATGCGTGCCGTCGAGCATCGATCGCACTTCTTCGCGGCGCATCCTCCAGCTCGTTCATGTCGACCGTGAGCTCGGTTTCGACCGCGCGCGCAAAGCATCCGATCATCAGCGACGACGGAAACGGCCACGGCTGCTAAGCGAAATAACGCACGTCCGTGCAGCGGATGCAGGCTTCCTCGAGCACTTCGGCGATAGACCGCATGCTCGAACGTCTCGCCCGGTTCGACGAAACCCGCGAGCGTCGAGTACATGCCCGGCAGAAATTGCGTCTGACGCCCGAGGCAGCGGTCGCCATCGGCGACGAGCATGATGACGACCGGATCGACGCGCGGAAAGTGCTGCGCGTTGCAGTTCATGCACAGACGCTTCCAGCCCGCGTCGGCGTTGCCCGTGGGCGTGGTGCCGCAGTTCGCGCAGAAGCGGTAACGCCGAGCCAGTCGAGCATCGAACGCGCTTCGCCCAGTGCGCTGATGAGCTGCGCAGAGACGAGGCCCTGCATCGCGACGGGACGCAGTTCGATCGGCTCGACCGCGCTCGATGCAAGGGCGTTCACGACGCTTTCGGTGCTGGCATCGATGGACTGAGCGAACAGCGTGCGGCCGGACGGTTCGCGGCCGAGCATCACGGTTTGCAGCGGCGAGCCGAGCAATGCGGTTTCCTGTGCGGTGAAGAGCGGATCGTGGCCTCGACGCGCTTGAACAGCGGGACGTCCTTCAGGAACAGCAGAAAGCGTGTCGAGGGATCGTTCTGCAGGCCGGTGACGAAGCGGTCGTCATCGCGCGTTTCCGATTTCGGTCGAGCGGATCGAGGGTGAAGCCGATGGCATGGGGCGGCGTGGGCATGGTTCTTTTTTAGTGTCGGGCGCGCGCGGCACCGGAGCGATGCGCGCGCCCTGGGTAAAGAGGCGAAGCCATCGTGCATCATGGCGAAGTTGCGGGGATTGTGCTGCGGGAGGGGGCGGCGAAGAAAAAAATGCAGTCGCCCGGATGAGATTCCTTACGGACTGAAGGCGTAATGCGGGAGCAAGAGGAATGGCATCGCGCGGTGCGCCCGCGCGATGCTGCCGTCACCGAGGCCGCGAAGGGCGCGCTCGATCGCTACGGCACGTCGGCATCGGCAAGCCGCATGGTCGCGGGCGAGCATCCCGTGCAGCGCGAACTCGAACGCGCGCTGGCGGATTTCTACGATGTCGAGGATTGCGTCGCGTTCGTGAGCAGCCACGCGACCAACGTCACTGTGATCGGTGCCATGGTTCGCTCCCGGCGATCTGATCGTGCACGATGCGCTCGCGCACAACAGCATTAGCATCGTGCAGGGCGCGCCGCTTTCGGGCGCGAAGCGGGCTGAGTTTTCCGCATAATGACTGAAGGCGCTGGAGACGCTGAAAGCCGAGTCGCAGCGCGTCGCGCAGCTTCAGGCAAACGGTCAGCGCTTTCTGTCGAGCGCGCTCGACACGGGCGGCGCGTTGATCATGCGGCTCACTTCGCGCAGCAGAGTATTGGTGACGAACACGATGCCCGTGCCCGCGATCGCCGGGCCGAAATGGCCGCTGCCGCAGAGCATGCCGACAGCGGCGGAGCACCACAAGCGTCGCCGCTGTATTGATGCCCTGAATCGAGCCCTTGTCGTGCATGACGCCGCCGCCGAGAAAGTCGACGCCCGACACGACATACGCGGCGATCTGCGTGACGCCCGATTCGCCGTTGCTGGTCAGCATGCCCAGTGTGACGAACAGGCACGCGCCGCTCGCCACCAGCGTGATGGTGCGCAGGCGGGCCGTGCGCTGGCGCATCTGCCGTTCGAGGCAATGGCGACGTCACACGCGAACGCGACAAACAGGCGCAACGCGAAGTCGACGGTCATCGGAAAGGGGCCGCGGTCCGCAGGAAATAAACCCGCAACCATCTCACCACGCTCGTGTCGCCCGCGTAACGATGCGCGGGCGACACCACAAGCGCGGCGAAACGCGGTTCGCGTTCCTGCAGTTCGAGCATGGCGTCATAGTGCGTGTGCGACTCGTCGACGCGCGGGAGTTGGGACAATAGGAGGCCGAAGTTCATGAGCGTTCTCCGTGCGCCGATCACGGCGCGCGGGTTCGAGCCTCGTCGGGCTGCGCGGAGAAAGCGTCGATGCGCTTCGATTCAGCGTACAACCGGCGTCGCTCGGATTGAGGACAAGGTCGTGCGGTGTATTGGGTAACTGTCACTGTCGGGCATATCGGCTCCTTTGAACGAAAGTTGAGGGCGTGGGCGGGCGCAAGAAGCGGCATGCGCACGGACACCGGCTAACAATCGGTTGACGATCGACCTGTCGAATTTCAGTGCACGGGGAAAGTACTGCGGCGCGCACCGTCTGCCTGTGTTGTGCTATCGGCGGCACGGCGGCTGGATACTGGAACAGCGGAGAAGCGTGGACGTCCTGCGGTCAGGCAGAAAGCAAAATCGAAGAATGACGACTACAGGTGTCCAAAGCATTCGCTCCCGTGGCGAAGACGCGCGATTCTAGGCGCGCGTTGCGCGCCGCGTC
Source organism: Caballeronia sp. BR6202001591004 (assembly GCA_029439525.1). Classification (GTDB taxonomy): domain Bacteria; phylum Pseudomonadota; class Gammaproteobacteria; order Burkholderiales; family Burkholderiaceae; genus Caballeronia. Next base: position 5,492 of record JAQFVJ010000140.1, on the reverse strand, counting down.
AATCGATTTAAGAGTTTTCCGATGTGGGTGTTGCACAGCCGCTCACACGCTCACATAGAGAGTGAATGTGAATGAAGCGCTCATACCTTCATTCATGGGAGACGAGTCGATGGACAACTACATGAAGCTGAACGTGAGCGTCAATGACCGAGGTCAGGCGGTCATCACGCAGGAGGTGACGCTGGTCGTCGCGCGCGGATGCTTCGCTTGATGGTGCAGGTCACAGCGCAAGCGAAAGGCACGCGCGAGGGCGCGTGCCTCATGCCGCCGTCGCTTATCCGGCCGATGATGGAGCTGATCCGCGCGAACGTGGACGAGCTCGAACCGCTGATGAAGGCGCTCGATCAACGCGCGTACGAGAAGGGCTTCGAGGACGGCCGGACCGTCAGCCAGTAGAGGCCGAAAATGAACATTGCCCCGGTCGAGATGTAGGTGCCCCCGTTCATCCGCGGTGTCACGCCGGCACGGCGAAGGGCTTCACGCTGACGCGCACTTCGCGGTACACCGCGGCGTGTCGTTGAACGTGTGGACCGCGTCGGTGCATGTGGCGATGCGCTTCGACACGATGCTGCTCGCGCCCGACAGCACGCGGTTGCACAGGCGTTCGAGATCGCGGAAATCGTCCAGCGTGCTGGCGATGCCGGCGACTCCGGCGTCGAGCAGCGCGTGTAGCGCCTGCGGCTCCGTGTGCATCGTGTAAGCGACGATGGGCACCTCGGGATGACGCCGGCGCAACCGGCGCACGAGCGAGAAGTCTGCCGTGTCGATGTCCCTCACCACGATGAGTTCGTCGCCCAGGCGCTCGAGCATGGTGACCAACTGCTCCGCGCTTTTCGCCGATACACTGACACGCGATAGCGCTCGTGTTCGTCGAACCAGCTTTTGATTCCCCGCAGCAGCCCCGGTTGTTGTTCCACAAGGACGACCTTGATTGTGTTGATTCTTGTGTTGATTCGATTCATGTTTCTGGCCTCGTCGGAGCAAGGCGACAAACGGTTCTGCGCACCATTTGCTCCGCGTGCGGCACAGTGGCAAAGTAAGTGCTGACCGGCAATCAACTGCGCAGACGGGCCGAGGCGCGCGCAACCGGCTGTGAGCCTTATTGCAATAGCCTTTCGGCGTCCGGGATCGGTTGCGCTGCACAACAAATTTTTACGATCGAGCGTCGAATCGGCGTTGATTTTCGGCAACGATCTTCGTCGTAGCAGTGCAAGCCTGAAAAAAACGCGCCCGTCCGGACCGGCGCGGCTGCTCAATCACGGAGATCGATCAATGAGTCTGATTCTGTACGCCCATCCGTTTTCTTCGTACTGCCAGAAGGCGCTGACCGCGCTCTACGAGAACGACACGCCGTTCGAATACCGCGTGCTCGGGCCCGACACGCCGGAACACATGCGCGAACTCACCGCCATCTGGCCGGTGAAGCGCTTCCCGGTGCTGGTCGACGATGGCCGGCCCGTGATCGAGGCGAGCATCATCGAATATCTGGGATTGTTCCATCCGGGGCCGGTGCGGCTGATTCCCGACGATCCGCGCGCGGCTCTCGAAGTGCGATTCATGGACCGCTTCTTCGACAACTACGTGTCGACGCCGCAGCAGAAGATCGTGTTCGATGCGATGCGTAAGGACGGCGCACGATCCGGCCGGCGTCGCCGCCCGCAAGATGCTCGATACGTCCTACGCGTAGCTCGACCGCGTGATGGCCTCGCGGGAATGGACCGCCGGCGAGCACCTCAGCCTCGCGGATTGCGCCGCCGTGCCGTTCCTGTTCTACGCGGACTGGTCGCATCGCATCTGCGAGCAGTTCGCCAATGTGATCGCGTACCGCAAGCAGCTGCTCGCGCGGCCCTCGTTCGCGCGCGGTCGACGAGGGGCGGGGCCCTATCGGCATTTTTATTCCCGCTTGGTGCGCCCGACCGGGACTGACACCGTTCGGGCGCATGTCCCAACTCACTCATCCGTCACAGAAGGAGACAGCGATCATGACGAGCACTCTCGTCCCCGCCACGAAACTCGGGCAACGCGCCGCCGCACGGATTCCCAACGAAAGCGCCGAGTACCGGCGCGCGCACACCGCGCTGTTCGCCGAGGAAATCGAACTGAGGTGGCATATCGAACGCGTCGCAGGCGCTCAGGCAGACGCAGACCGGTCAGGCGATCAATTCTGGCTCCAGCGCCTTGCCGACCGACGCGGAAATCGAAATCATCAAGAGCCGCGGCGTGGTCGCGCCCGTGGTGGCGGACTGCAAGCTCAACTTCTCCGTCGCGCCGATGACGATGCCGATCCTGGGCGCCATCGCCGCGCGCTTCGCGAGTCCAGGCCATCTCGCGAAACCGTGGTTCGGCATGTCGAATTACGCGTGGGGCGGCGAGGTCATCGATGTCGATTCGATCGAGGTCGAACCGCAATACGAGGGCAAGAACCTCGTGCTCACTGCGCTCGACGACAAGACGTATGCGCTCGCCGATCCGGAGAAGCTCGAACACGTGGCCGCGCTGCCGATCTTCGGTCTCGTGCCGCAAAGCGCGGAACAGGTGAAGTTCGACACGAGTTCGCGCCGCCGTCACAACCACGATCGCGAAACGCCGATTCTTGCCACCATGCGACCGCATGACGTATGCGTCGAAATCATGCGCAGCCTGCGCACGTCGATCCAGTTCGCGCTGATGGAATCGCGCAATCGCGTGGTGATGCTGACGGGTCCGGCATCGGGCGTCGGCAAGAGTTTTCTGGCGCAGAATCTGGCCGTGCTGCTCGCGCCGACCGGCAAGCGGGTCTTGCTGACCATGCCGACATGCGGCGCGGTAAGCTCGAACGATCCTTCGACAGCGAGCGCGTGTCGGGCCTCGCGGAACTGCTCGCGGGCAACGCGAGCCTTGACGAAGCGATCCGTCCGACGCGCATCGCCTCGCTCAGTTTCATTTCGGCGGGCAAGCGTCCGGACAATCCGTCGGAGCTGTTGATGTCGCCGCGTCTTCAGCAGTATTTCGACGGCCTGTTGCGCAACTTCGACGCGATCATCGTCGATACGCCGCCCGTGCTTGCGGTGACGGATGCGTCGATCATCGGCAAGCTAGCGGGCACCAACTTCCTCGTGCTTGCGTTTGGGGGTGCACAACGAGGCAGAAATCACCGAGGCGACGCGCCGTTTGCGCACGGCGGGCATCGTCGTGCAGGGCACGATTCCGAATGGCACGCCGCTGCGCGCGCGGTTACGGCCGTGCGCACTATGCGGAAACCGAAGCCTACGTCAGCGCAATAAAAACGGAGCGAGAAAGATGACATTGAAGGTTTCGGTGGTCGTTCCCACTTACCGGCGCGCGGTGGATGGTGGATCTGAAACGTTGCCTTGCCGTTTTGCGCGCGCAAACGCGCGTGCCCGGCGAAGTGCTGGTGATCGCGCGTCCCGAGGACGATGCCACCGCCCACCGCGCAGCGCATGAAAGTCTAGCTGAAAGGCGCGCATCGCTTCGTGCTGCGCGTGATCGACACGGGCACGGGCGGTCAGGTCGCCGCGCTCAATCGCGGGCTGGATGCCGCCAGCGGCGATATCGTCGCGATCACCGATGACAATGCCGTGCCGCGCGGACTGGATCGAGTGCATCGCAACGGCGTTCGAGTCCGACGAGCGGCTCGGCGCGATCGGTGGACGCGACTGGGTCTTCGAAAAAGGCCGTGTGCTGAACGGCTCGCGTGACGAAGTGGGCGTGATCCGCCGCAACGGGCGCGTGATCGGCAATCATCATCTCGGTGTGGGGCCTGCGCGCGCGGTACGCATGCTCAAGGGCGCCAACATGAGCTATCGGCGCACGGCAATCGGCGCGTTGCGCTTCGATACGCGGGTGCGCGGCACGGGCGCGCAGGTCCACAACGACATCGACATGGCGTTCAGCATGAGCGTGCGGCGCGCGGGATGGCGCGTGATGTACGACCCGCGCATCGCCGTCGATCATTTTCCGGCCGAATGCTTCGACGATGACCGTCGCGATGCGCAGACACTCGGCGCACTGACGGATGCCGCATATAACCTTCCATCTGATTCTCGGCGAGCAGCTCGAATCGCCCGATCGCGTGGCTCTGGTACGCGGCGCGTTTATCTGGGCATCGCGCATGCGTTCGCGGCGCTGCCCAAGGGTTTGTCGCGGGCATGGCAACGCTGGCGTGCGGTGCGAAAAGGCGCATCGCAGGCGCGCCGCGATGCCGCCGAAGGCAAACCGATGCGTTCCTCAGGCCGGCGATGAAGCAAGTCATCGGCTTCGACTTCGTTCATACGTGGTGCAATCGCGATGCGATTCTCGCGTCGAACGTCGTGTGGACACGTACGGAGCAGGAGCATCTGTCCGTCGCATTGTTGTACATGCTCAGGCGCCGCGAACAGAACGCGCCGCTGTTGCTCGCGCAATCCATCTGGCTGCTCGACAAGTAGTGGAAAGGCTACGGCGCGTTGCGTCGCTGGATCTATCGCAAGCTGCTCGCGCGCGCGGATATTCTGACGACGCATTCGAGCGTCAACGCGGCCCTTGTGCGCGGAATACTTCGGGCGCGAGGCGCAGCAGGTGTTTTACGGGCTGAATACGCAGGACTTCGCGCTCAAAGGTGCCGGTGACGTGGGCACTGCATGCGCCGGTGCGCATCGGTGCAATCGGCAACGACCGTGACCGCGACTGGATCACGCTCGCCGAAGCGTTCCGTAACGGTGGACGCTACGACGTGCACATCGCGACGCGGCGTCGCGTGCCGGCGCATCTTCGCGCGGACAACGTGCATGTCGGGCCGGCCATCGGCCTGAAGGCGGTGCGTGAGCTGTACGACTGGGCCGATGTGATGGTCGTGCCCTTGCGCGAGAACACGCATGCATCGGGACTGACGGTACTGCTGTACTTCTGGAAGCGATCGCGCTCGGCAAGCCGGTATTGTCACCGATGTGGGTGGCTTGCGCGATTACTTCGGCACTGGCCATGTTTCCTATGTGCCGCCGAACGATGCGCGAGCGCTGCGCGCCGCGCTCAACGAGATGCTCGCCGATCCGACGATGGCGCTCACGCGTGCGCAGGCGGCCTTCGTTACTTCGTCGCGCGCGACTACACGACGCGGCAGTGCAAGTGCCATTGCTAAACGACCGATATCCCAAGCCAGCGAGTTCTCGGGCAACAGCGACCACTGCACCGTTGACATCCTTGCCTCGTGACAAGCTTGCGATATTTCTTGTCCAACCGGAGCTGCGCATCCCACGCACGATCGATGATCGCCTTTGGAATGCCTTCGTGCCGGGGCTGCATGATTTTGCTTACGCGCGCTGGGTGCCGATAACTCCAAGCAGCTTCGATCAGCAGCTTTCTTGCATAGCCGTTTCCTGCCTTTGTCATGCCGCCTTGACGTCGCCTCCCTCCAGACGAATGCTCAGATGGTGTGATACCCAGCCAGGCCATGAGTTGACGTGGATGTTCAAAGCGCGACAGATCACCGGACAGATCACCGAGTTCGGAAACTA
>JAQFVJ010000139.1 GCA_029439525.1 Caballeronia sp. BR6202001591004 | reverse complement strand
CGCCGACGCTGTCGGGCGGCGAGGCGCAGCGTATCAAGCTGGTCACCGAGTTGTCGAAGGTGCGCGACGACGTTACGCGACGCGGCCAGAAGCCGCCGCATACGCTCTACGTGCTGGACGAACCGACCGTTGGTCTGCACATGGCGGACGTGGCGAAGCTGATAGGCGTGCTGCATCGTCTCGTGGACGGCGGGCATAGCGTAATCGTCATCGAGCACGATCTCGATGTGATTGCCGAGGCGGACTGGGTGCTCGATCTCGGCCCGGAAGGCGGCGTCAACGGTGGCACCATCGTCGCGGCGGCGGACCCGGACACGCTGTCGACGCATCCGCGCAGCTATACGGGCGCGGCGTTGCGACCGGTGCTCGGGCGCACGCGTACCGCGGAAAACGCGGCATGACGGCGATGACTCAGGCCATCTCCGATCTCGACACGCTCATCGCGCCGATGTTTCGCGCGGCGTGGATTACGCTGACGGTGTTCGGACCTGAACGCGGTCGGCTTGACGGCGGCGTTCGCGCGTGCGTTGGGCGATGCGGGCATCAGTTGCAATGTGATGGCGGCGGCATGACGCGTATCGATCCGTTCGACGCCGCCCGCATCGACGATGAATGGCTCGAAGCCGACGCATTCGGCAGCTTCGCATCCGGCACTGTCGGCACGCAGCGCACGCGCCGCTATCAGGCCGCTGCTGCTCGCGGCAACGCAGCCGCCACGCCGGACGTGTGGTGCTCGTGAACGGTATAGAGGCATGGATCGAGGCGAACGGGCAACGCTTCCCTCTGACGATGCAATAACGCGCCGGATACGCTCTTTCCCGATGCGCGCGCGAGCCTGCTTTCCTTCGACACCGAACCGTGGCCGACATGGCGCTTTCGCATCGTGGGCGATGCCGTCGTCGTCGCGGAGATTTTCGTCGCGAAGGACAGCCGCGACACGGTTTTGCGCTGGCGAATCGAACACAGCGAGGACCATCGCGATCGTGGCGACGCTGAAAGTCCGTCCGCTGATTTCCGGCCGCGATTATCACGCGCTGCATCACGAGAACCCGTCATTCAATTTCGGTGCCACCGTCAATGGCGAACGCGTGCGCTGGCGTCCGTATGCCGATCTGCCAGTCATCATCGCGACATCGAATGGCGTAACCAGCACGCGCCCGACTGGTATCGCAACTTCTGCTATGTGCACGAGCGCGAACGCGGCCTCGATTTCACCGAGGATCTGGCCACGCCCGGCGTGTTCGAGTTCGACCTGTCGCGCAACGAAGCCGTGCTGATCCTGCAAGCGGAAATCGACAACCACGTGCCACCGCACAATGCGGATGCAGCCGGGCTCGCATCGCGCGAAACAGAACGGCGCGCGCCGTTCAGCTCGCGTCTTGCGCGGTCGGCCGATGCGTATGTCGTCAACCGCAATGTCGGCCGCACGATCATCGCGGGCTTTCCGTGGTTCACCGACTGGGACCACGATACTTTCATCTCGATGCGCGGCTTGCTGCTCTCGACAGGGCGCTGTCAGGAAGCGGAATCGATTCTGCTCGAATGGGCCGATACCATTTCCGAAGGCATGGTGCCGAACCGCTTTCGCGACAGCGGCGGCCTGCCCGAATACTAACTCCGTGGGTGCATCGGCGCCTGAACGATCGGCGTGTCAATACCGAGAAGCGAAAGCAGTGTGTTCGTGCTCGTGAGTGCGTGTCCTTTTCGATGGCTGAATATTCGCACGTGCCGGGCTTATCGACGACAAAATCGACGAAAGCCCGCACGCGCGACGACAAATGTCTTGCATGCAGATACAGCAGAATGAACGGCCGACTGCATCCGCCGAGTTCGGGCAGCACTTCGACTAGCGTGCCCGCGCGAAGCTCGTCCTCCACGGTAAAGCGATAGATCTGATACAGGCCTGCACCATGCCGCGCGAGCGATATGCCGGCGAGCGCATCGCCCGACGTGTTGTAATGGCCCGCTCGTGATCCTCTCGACCGGCTCGCCATGCTGCATGAACATCCACGACGGTACGGGACGTTCGGTGCTGGGCATGTCGAACTCTGGATGCAGTCATGATCGGCGAGTTGCTCCAGCGTCTTCGGCGTACCCTTGCGCTTCAGATTACGCAGGCGACGCAACGATCACGAGTTCCGCATCTTCCAGCTTGCACGCGATAAGTCCCGAATCGCGCGGCGCGCATGCGTATCGCGAGATCGAAGCCCTCCTCCGCGAAGTCGATGTTGCGATTGCTCAGATGCGCTTCGACGGTGACATCGGGATAACGCACGCGAAACGCGGCGAGTATCGGCAGCATGCGGAAGTGACCGTACGGCGTCGGCATGCTGATGCGCAGCACACAGGCAGGCGTCGTTTGCTGTCCGGTGGCTTCGCGCTCGGCTTCGGCGAGACGATCGAGCGCATCGCGGCATTGCTCGAAGTAACGGCGGCCCGCATTGGTCAGGCGAATCTGCCGCGTGGTGCGCACGAACAGCCGCACGTTGAGACGCTGTTCAAGCCGCGCGACGGGAACGGCTAACGGCAGCGGGCGTGACGCTCGCAGCCCTCGCCGCAAGCGTGAAGCCACCCAGTTCCGCCGCAAGGCAAAACAGTTCGATGCTGCCGAGTAGAAGGGTCGTCGAATCAATGCTGCATTAGATGGGCACGCTTAAACGTGCATATATATGCACATTTTCACGGTTTGCGGGCGAATGATCAATTCATCGCGCATCAATAGAATTATTCCGTGGAGGAACAAATGCGCGCAGAAAGCAGAACGACCACTTCTTCTGCGTGGAAGAAGCGGGCGTGACATTAGGTCGCTTTGGACGACGTGACTTACTTCGCCGTCGGCATCACGAATTCAGCGCCCTTTTCCGTGCTTTCGGACCAGCGCTGCATGATCGACTTCTGCTTCGCTCCGTATAGAAGCGCACGCCCTCCTCGCGCCGTAGGCATGCATATCGCCGAAGAGACTGCGCTTTCAGCCGCCGAAGCCGTGCCATGCCATCGGCACCGGAATCGGCACGTTGATACCCACCATGCCCCCTTCGATACGACGTCCGAACTCGCGTGCGATATGGCCATCGCGCGTGAAGCAGGCTACGCCGTTGCCGAACTCGTGTTCGTTGACGAGATTGGACCGCTTCTTCAAGGTCCTTCGCGCGCGCACGACAGCACCGGTCCGAAGATTTCTTCCTTAAGATGGGCATGTTCGGCGTGACGTTATCGAACGCGTGCCGCCGATGAAGAAACCGTCTTCATGTCCCGGTACCTTGTAACCGCGACCATCGACGACGAGATTCGCGCCTTCGTCGACACCCCATCGCGATATAGCCTTCGATACGCTCCAATGCCTGCCTGGTTACGATCGGGCCCATTTCGGCATCCAGTTCCATGCCGTTCTTGATCTTGAGCGTCTTCGCGCGTTCCGCGAGCATCGGCACGATCTTGTCGGCGACATCGCCCACCAGCACCGCGACCGAAATCGCTATGCAACGCTCGCCTGCCGAACCGTAGCCCGCGCCGATCAACGCGTCGACGGCCTGTTCGAGATCGGCATCCGGCATCACGAGCATGTGGTTCTTCGCCCCGCCGAGCGCCTGCACGCGCTTGCCATGCTTCGCACCGGTTTCGTAGATGTAGTTGGCGATCGGCGTCGAGCCGACGAAGCTGATCGCGCGCACGTCGGAATGCTCGAGCAGCGCATCGACCACGACCTTGTCGCCCTGCACGACGTTGAATACGCTGTCAGGCAGGCCCGCTTCCTTCAGCAGCTTCGCCATGAACAGCGACGCCGACAGATCGCGCTCGCTCGGCTTCAGGATGAACGTATTGCCTGTGGCAATGGCAACCGGAAACATCCAGCACGGCACCATGCACGGAAAGTTGAACGGCGTAGCCCGCGACGACACCCAGCGGCTGACGTGTCGTCCAGTTGTCCATGCCCGTCGACATTTGCTCGGTGCAATCGCCCTTGAGCAATTGCGGCACGCTGCACGCGAATTCGATCACATCGATGCCGTGCGACACTTCGCCTTGCGTATCGGTGAAAACCTTGCCGTGTTCGGCGGTGATGATCGCGGCGAGTTCGTCGGGATGTTTGTTCACCAGTTCGAGGAACTTGAACATGACGCACGCGCGGTGGATGGGCGGGGTGTATCGTGCCACGCTGGAAACGCAGCCTTGACGCTTTTAACAGCGGCATCGACATCGGCGATTTCACCGAGCACGAGCTTGCGCGAACGTTCGCCGGTCGCGGGATTGAAGATCGGCTACGTGCGGCTGCCCGAGCCGTTCACGCGCTCGCCGTGGATGTAATGAACGACGTCGGCGGTATCGTTACACGCTTGCATCTCGTCTCCTGATGATCGATTTGGCAATACGCTAAGTGTAAGAAGCCTCGCCGATGCTGCAAAAACGGTAACATTGAACTTATTGTTCACAACGGCAAACAATTCCCAGATGGACCCGGATGGATGAACAGAAAATCGAGGCACTGTGGACGCATCTGCACTGGCTGACGGTGCTGGCCGAGCAAGGTAGCTACACGGCCGCGGCGACGCGCCTGGGCGTGAGCAAGGCGGCGATGAGTCAGCGCATCGCGGAACTGGAACGCGCGGCAGGCGTGCCGCTCATCACGCGCACGACGCGCAGCGTGCGCTTCACCGAAACAGGACGCAGGCTCGTCGACGATACGCGCGGGCAGTACGAGCACATCGCCGCGAGCTTTACGAGCGTGAGGGAGATGGCGGGCGTCGCGCGCGGCCTGATTTGCGTGACCGCGCCGATGGCTTTTGCACAGCAGCAACTGGTGCATCGCATGCAGGGTTTTTTGCACGCGCATCCGGAAGTACGCGTGCAACTGGATGCATCGGATCACCTGAGTTCGATTGCGACCGAAGGTTTCGATCTCGCCATACGGCACAGCGCGCAGACGCTGGAAACGCATGTGGCGTGGGAGCTGTGCGATACGCATTCGGTGATCGTCGCGACGGCGCTTATTTGAAGGGTCGCGGCACGCCCGCCACGCCCGCCGATCTCGCGGTGCACGATTGCCTGTTCTATCCGCGCCCGCAATCGGCGGCGGTGTGGTGGTTCGAGCGCAAAGAAATCGCGCAAGTAAGTCTACGGCCAGGCCGCATACGCTCGCGGTGAATGGGCCGTTTTCCGCGAACAACAGCGAAGTGTTGCGCGATGCCGCATTCGACGATCTGGAGATTGCGTTGTGCCCGACTTCACCGCGCAGGCCGCAGTGCAGGTGGGAAAGCTGGTGGTCTTATTGCCGGAATGGTGACCTGTTGGCGGCTTTGCCGAACATCTTTATGTGGTAAGGCCTTATACGCCGCACGTGCCGCGCGCGGTGGCTTTATTCGTCGGTTATTTACGTGAGGCGTTTGCCAGCGGGTTCCAAACAAAAACGCGCTTATTAAAAAGCGCGCGCTTTTGCATTGAGCAATCCGATGCTTAGTGATGCGCGAATGTCGGAACCACATTGTCCTGAAACACTGCCGCACGCGAACCCGATTGCACCGAACCCTCCGACACGCCGCCGTAAGCGCGTTGTGCCGTGCCGTTTTGCGCGTCAATGCGTGCCTGCGCAGCCTGGAGGTCCGCCGGATAGCGCGAATCGCTGACGACGCCAGAGTTATAACTGGCCTTTTCCAATTGAACGATTTACGCGCGCACTTCGGTGCGGGTCAGCGGTTGATTCGGCTGTTGACTAGATTGCGCGAACGATGCGACCGGCGCGGCAAATGCGAGCGCGACTGCTGCAATTCCAGTGAGCTTCTTCATGATGATTTCCTCCGTTCTACGTTGTCGGGCTGTCGCACACGCTGCGTCGTTTGTTTGTTGCTTCGTTCGCGACCGTTGAACAGAGTTTAGAAAGCTCGAGTGTAGGGTAAATACTTAAATCACGAAAGCACTTTTAGCGGAAATTCGACTAATCGAAGACGCATTCATCAGAGGTTCTTAAGCGAAATTGCGTGAAAAAGCATGCCTTTCGGCCATGAGCAAAATGCCATGCCGACGTCGAACATCGGCTATAACAAGAACAGAGGTTAGGCCAACTCTGGACGCAACACGAACGATCGGACCTCCCACACGAAGCGAGGTGACGGGAGACTCCCTTGAAGCGATTCGTGGTGATCGGCACGGGTTTCGCGGGACTCTGGAGGGCGCTCGCCGCCGCCCGCAAACTCGATTGAACTGAACGAACCGGCCGCACGCGCCGAAGTCGTTGTCAATCCGGAGCCGTATCACAGCGTGCGTGTGCGCAATTACGAGCAGCCGCTCGATCCCACGCTCGTCTCGCTCGACAGCGTGTTCGGCCCGACCAGCGTCCGGTTGTTTCAGGCTAAGGTGACGGGCATCGATACGAATGCGCAACACGTACACATCGAAGGCGATCAAATCAGCGAGTCGCTCGACTATGAGCGCGTGATTCTCGCGGTCGGCAGCGAGTTGCAACGGCCCGCGATTCCCGGTCTCGAAGACCATTCGTTCGATGTCGATACCTACAGCGACGCATGCAAACTGCAGGCACATCTGCAGACCTTGCCCGGACGCTATACGGCGGTTGTCATCGGCGCGGGGCTGACGGGCATCGAACTCGCGGTGGAACTGCCCTTGCGCATGCGCGAGTTCGTCGGCGACGCGGATCGCGACAAGGTGCGCATCGTGCTCGTGGATCCTCCGACAGGATCGGCGAGGCGATGGGCGGCACGCAACCCGTCATCGAACAGGCGATGAACCGGCTCGCGGTCGAATTGTGTCCGGGCTTCGTGCTAAAGGCGCTGGACGGGCAAGGCGTCACCTTGAGTCACGGCACGACGACCGAACATATCGATGCATGCACGGTCGCGGCATGCGCCGCGAACACGCTCGCCGTGAGCCTCCCGTCAGACTCGATCCGATGGACCGCGTGCCCGTCGATGCCGACCTTCGTGTCGAGTGCCTGAGCAACGTATTCGCTGCGGGCGGGTGCGCGCGCATTCTGATCGATGGCGTGCGGCCGTCGGTAATGTCATGTCAGCACGGCCGGCCGATGGGCCGTTACGCAGGCAATAACAACGTCTGCGATGCGTATGGTCTGGAGATGTTGCCGCTGGAAATCGACTGGTACACGACCATTTGCGATCTCGGCCCGTGAGGCGCGGTGTACACGGAGGGACGGGACAGGCATCTTGTCTCGCAGAGCGAGACGGCCAAGGCGACGAAGCGCACCATCAACGGAGAGCGCATCTATCCGCCGAAAAACGGCATGCGTGAGGAATTGTTCAAGGCCGCGGCGCCCATCGTGCAGCCGCCGCCGCAACGGTTCGCACGGACGGCCAATGACGCGCCGTCCGCGCACACAAACAATATCAGACCTTGTTGACCGACGCGTCGTAGATCTCGTTGATCGACTCTTCGAGCGTCTTGTCGAACTCGGTATCGCTCATCGACTTCTTCAGCTCGTTGATGAGCGCGCGCGCGAAGCTTGCGATCATGCCGTGGTTTTCCGCGAGCTTCTTGCATGCGTCGCTGCGCGTATACCCGCCCGACAGCGCGACGACACGCACGACACGCGGATGCTCGATCAGCGGACGATAGAAATCCGCTTCGCTCGGGATGGTCAGCTTGATCATCACATTGCTCGATTCCGGCAGCGCGTCCAGGCCCTTCAGCAGTTGGTCGCGCAGAATCTTCTCGCAAGCGGCCTTGTCGGCGCTCTTGATCGACACTTCCGGTTCGAGGATCGGCACCAAACCATGAGCGATGATCTGCTTGCCCATTTCGAACTGTTGCGCCGCGATCGCCGCTATGCCCTTCTCCGATGCCTGATGGATCACCGAGCGCATCTTGGTGCCGAACACGCCGAGCTTCACGGCACGCGCGAGCAAATCGTCGAGGCCAGGAATCGGCTTCATCATCTGCACGCCGTCGGCTTCGGTTTCGAGGCCCTTGTCGACCTTAAGGAACGGCACCACGCCTCGGTCTTCCCACAGGAAGGTCGGCACCGGCTTGCCTTCCGCTTCGCCGTCCATCGTGCGTTCGAACAGGATCGCGCCGATCACCTTGTCGCCAGTGAAGGAAGGCGCGGTCATGATGCGCACGCGCATCTTGTGCATCAGCTTGAACATCTCGGTGTCACCGTTATACGCGTCATCGGGAATTCCGTATTGCCGCAAAGCGCCGGGCGTCGAGCCGCCGCTCTGATCCAGAGCAGCAATGAAACCCTTTTTCTCAGCCATTTGCGAGAGCATCTTTTCGTTAGCCACGAACAACATTACCTCCTCAAAGTTCAAACACCGGGACATGCACGAGCAACGAACCGGGCTTCTGGTTCGACTTCACTTCTTTAAGTGTAATGGTTTTGGCGTGTGTCTTTCTTGTGCATATCCGCCATTCCCCCGGCAGAAGGGCACGATCGAAGCATAAAACGCGCGTTTGAACGCCGTATGTGCGCGGCGACCTGGCGCGGAATTGAGATCGCCGGGGCCGACCGGCTTGATCGCGCGCGCACCGGTGCGCCACAGCATGCCGGCGGCACAGCGCAGCAGCGAAGGTTCGGGAGATGAGGAAGATTCGGGTGCCACTGCTTCTTCGGCTTGCGGCGCGATCACGACGGGCTTCAACGCCGCAATCGCTTCGCGCGCCTTGCCACAACGCTGGTTGAGCGCGCGGTGCATGTCCCCATCGTCGATGAGCGATTGCGCCGTCGACAGGCCGTGCTCGAATTGCAGCACGTAGGCAATGTCGGTGAAGTCTTCGTGGCGTCCGCTATCGGCCAGTTCGAATGCCAGCGTAACGGTGCGCTGGCGCTGCCATGCTTCGAGATCGTCGTTGCCCGTGCTCACAGGTGCCCTCTTTCTTACGATGAGGTGCAACGATGTTAGCCCGAGTGCGATTAATTTCCGTTGTCGCGTCACAACGGACTAAACAAAAAGTCCGACGAAAAAGCGCTTTGAAACACTTGCAAAAATCCGGGAATTGCCGATTAAAAGCTTGGCATGCTTAGCGAATGTATTAAATACTGCAACACTCGCCTTAAGCGTTTCAATCTGAACGCTCGTACTTTTTTAGCCTAAGCCGAAGCGAATGCCAGCAGCGCACGATTGAACGCGCCCTGACTCGCAACATTCATCCCGTGCGATGCGCCGTTGATGGTTTGCCGCTCCGCAAATTCGATCCACTCTTTGAGCTTGTCGACGTTATTGCAGAACATGCGCGAGCTTTTCTGACCATCGATGAGCAGCGTGCGGCATTTGATATTGCGCGCGGTTTCGCGCGAATAAGCGGGCAACGGATCGCGGAATTGCTTAGGCAGCATCAGCGCGTTATCGAGCGCCATGCGGCGGAAACTCTCGGTGCTCTTCTTCCAGAAGCCCGGCATGCTCACCGAATCCACGAACATTTCCAGGCCGCGATCGAGCTCGCCCGCTTCGATCAATTCGGCGACGCGCGTGCGCAAAGCATTGATCGCGAGCGGCAGCGTGGCCGGCGTGACCGAAGACGTCGAAAGCGTCAGTTGCAGCGAACCGCCCGGATCGGCGAACGTGAGCGACTTCACGAGACGCGGATACTCGCGCGCCAGATGAAACGCGATGCAACCGCCGCGCGAATGGCCGACGAGATGCACGGGCGCGATGTCCATCGCCTCGATGAAGGCCGCCATCTCCGCGACATGCGTTTCCACGCCGAATTTGCCCTGCACGAAGGCATCGACCGCGGGGCAGTAGTGCGAAAGGCTCGGCGCGATGCAGCGGAAATGCTTCGACAGCGGCAGAACCTGCGCGGTCCAGTAACGATAATCGCACAGCGAGCCGTGGATGAACAGCATCGGCTCGCCTTCCCCGCATTCGACGTAAGGGCATGGAAACGCCCGCCGCCGTCGCGAAGGACGCTTCGCGCAAGGCTTGCAGTGCAGTCAGGACAGCGGGATCGGTACGCCCATTCATGGAACCACTCCTTTGTTGCACTATGCGCTTATAGAACCCTTAACAAAATGAAGAAAGGGCTGTTAACCCTCGAGGAATGCTGTTAACCTGCTCATTGTTTCGACGGCGAAAGGGACATGGCTAACCTATACTCGACGAACTTTGGGCACTCATCGAACCGTTGCTACCGCCT
>JAQFVJ010000138.1 GCA_029439525.1 Caballeronia sp. BR6202001591004 | reverse complement strand
CGGTCCCGCGATGCCCAATGTCCAGTCGCTGCTCGGCGCGTATACTTCGGGCGCTCCATCAACAGCGCGAGCGCGAGCGTCGGATTGGCCGGCCTACATGCGGCGCGCGTCGCCGACGGCGATCTCTTCGTCGAGAACAACGTCCGGCTGCGCGTATTCAGCGGGCGGGCGTAGCTGACCAGCGCGCTGCCGCCGGGCGTGTCGTCCTCCGAGCTTATAACGGACAGGAGGCCGACATGAGCATGCGATTCCTGCTTCTGATCACGACCGTTGCTCCCTTTGCGCTCGGCGCGTGCGGAGGCGGCGGAGACTCCGTTTCCGCTACCCAGACGCCACCTCCGGCGACGGCCAGCGCACCGGTCCGGCGAGCGCGCCCGCGACCGCCAGCGCCCCGGCGGCGGCCAGCACGAGTACGACAAGCACCACCGTCCCGCAATCGACCACGCCCAACGTGCAGACCATCACGATCGCCAGCACCGCCATCAACACGCGCAATATGCTGCAACGAGCGTGACGATCTGCGTGCCCGGCACGAGCACCTGCCAGACCATCAACAACATCCAGGTCGATACCGGCTCGCAAGGTTTGCGCATACTCGCATCGGCGCTGAATCCGTCGATGACGCTGCCGCTGGTCCAGGCGAGCGGCCCGAGTGCGGCGATCGGCGAATGCACCGTGTTCGGCACCGGCTACACGTGGGGCGCGGTGCGCGCCGCCGATGTGAAGCTCGCCGGCCAGGTCTCGCCATCGATGTCGATTCAGTTGATCTCGGACTCGGCCACCAGCAATGCGCCCACCGACTGCAACCAGTCCGGCCTGCCGATGCACACCGCGTCGAGCCTGCGCGGCAACGGCATACTCGGCGTCGGACCGGTCACCGCGGATTGCGGCGCGGGCTGCGCCGTGTCCGCGCTGCCGCGCTGGTACTACACCTGCAACGGCGGCAATTGCGTGAATGGCACGCTGGCGGTCGCGCAACAGGTGACCAATCCGATCGCCAATTTTCCCGGCGACAACAACGGCGTGTTGATTCAGTTGCCGGCGATACCGGACAACGGCGCGTCGTCGGTGACGGGGACGATGACCTTCGGCATCGGGTCGCAAGCGGAACAATCTGCTGGATTCCGCGACGGTGCTGCCGTCGAACACGCCGACAGGTTACATCTCCACCAACTTCGCCGGCACTGGCTACACGTCGAACTTCATCGACAGCGGATCGAATGGCCTGTTCTTTCCGTCGACGACGCTCGCCACATGTGGAAGCTGGTATTGCCCCGCGACGCCGCAGACGTTCAGCACGACGATCAGCTCGACCAGAGGGACATCGGCGAATGTCAGCTTCAGCGTCGGCACGTCCACCACGCTGATTTCGAGCGGTAACTTCGCGTTCAATAATCTCGCGGGATCGGCAAGCGGCTATTTCGACTGGGGCTTGCCGTTTTTCTTCGGACGCCGCGTGTTCACCGCGCTCAAAGGCCGCGTGACGCCGGCGGGCAATGGTCCGTACTACGCGTTCTGAGCAGGCGTCAGATGCAAAAAAGCCGTCTCGCGAATCTCCGCGAGACGGCTTTCCTTTACAAAGGCAACGCGCGGTCAGCTCCCGGACGATTTTTCTCTTCGTCGAAAATCTTCTGCACGAGATGAAACGCGGAATTCGCCGCCGGCACGCCGCAATACACCGCCGTTTGCAAGAAGCACTTCCTTGATCTGGTCCTGCGTCACGCCGTTGTTCTTCGCGGCACGCAGATGCAGCGCGAGTTCCTCGCTGCGGTTGAGCGCGACCATCATCGCGATGGTGATGAGGCTGCGCGTATGACGCGTCAGGCCATCGCGCGTCCAGATTTCGCCCCACGCATAGCGCGTGATGAAGTTCTGGAAATCGGTCGTCAGTTCGGTGCGATTGGCGAGCGACCGGTCCACGTGCACATCAGCACCGCGCGACGGACCTGCATGCCGGCTTCGTAACGTTCTTCGTCGGTCATTGTCGTTCTCCGAGAAAGTCGAGCACGGCGCGCGTGTAGTCGTCGCGCCGTTCGATGTTCGACAGATGCGCCGCATCCAGTTCGAGATAGCGCGCGCCTGCGATATAGCCCGCCAGTTCGCGACCATGTTCGGCGGTCGTGGAAAGAACGTGCGTGCCCGAGATCACGAGCACCGGCAGTTCGATGGTCCTGGCTTCGTCGCGCAGATCGGCATCGCAGATGGCTTCGCAGTTCGACGCATAACCGTCGCCCGAGGTATGACGGAACACGTCGCGGATAGCGGCCCGCGAGCGGCTCGCGCTCGATGAACGGCGCGGTGAACCAGCGCGGGATCACGGCATCGGTGAGCGCGTTCATGCCGCCTGCCTCGCGCGCTTTCGCGGCGCGCGGCGTCCATATCGCATCCGAACCGATCAGCGCCGCCGTGTTCGACAGCACCACGCGCGCGAAGCGATCCGGATGCCGCGCGGCGAGCCCGATGCCTGTCAGCCCGCCCATCGACAGCCCGCAATAATTCGCGCGCAATGTCCAGATGATCCATCAGCCCAATCACATCGCCGATCAGTTGATCGACGGTGTACGGGCCCGGCGGCACGTCGGACTCGCCGGCCGCGCGTGTCGTAGCGCACGACGCGGTACTGCTTCGCGAACGCCTCGACGTTTGGTGCCCACATCGACACATCGGTACCGAGCGAATTCGACAGCACGAGCCACAGGGCGTCATTGCCCGCGGTAGCGTCGATCCGATAGCGAATCCGCGTTCCGTTCACTTGCGCAAAAGGCATGGTACTGCTCCTGTTTGTTTGATCGCGATAGCGGCATCGACGAATGCCTGCGCCTGTCCGACATAGTTCGCCGGATCGAGCAGTTGCTTCAGTTAATCCTGCGACAAATGACGCGCGACGGTGTCGTTGGCGGCGAGTTCGTCGAACAGCGATGTGCTTTTCACTACGGCCGATTTCGACACGCCTTCGACGAGCTTGTGCGCACCGAGCCGGCCGATGGCGTCGCCGAGCGCGAGGCATCACCGCTTCGCCCAGGATGAGGCCGTGGGTCGCATCGAGATTGTGCGCGAGACATTCGGTGTTCACTTCGAGATCCGATACGATACTCACGATGTTCGCGAGCGCGCCCGCTGTGAGACGCGCGAGATCCCGGCAACGCTTCCCATTCGGCCTGCCAGCCGCCGAGCGCGCGTTCGTGCTCCTGCACCATGCCCGCGAAAATCGTCCGACGAGATTCGGCGCACGCGTGGCCGCCGTCAGCACCACCGCGCAGCCGACCAGATTGCGCTTGTGCGGCATGGTCGATGAGCCGCCCTTGCCCGCTGCCGCCGGTTCGGCCACTTCGCCGACTTCGGTCTGCATCATCAGCGAGACGTCGCATGCGATCTTCCCCAAGGCACCCGTCAGCATGCCGAGGAACGCGGCGGCTTCCGCGATGCGATCACGTTGCGTATGCCACGGCAACTCAGGCAGGCTCAGTTTCAGATCGTCCGCAAGCGATTGCGCGACCGGCAACGCCTCCTCCCGCAGACTCGCGAGCGTGCCAGCCGCGCCGCCGAATTGCAGCACCAGCACGCGCGCTTTCAGTTCCGCGAGACGCTGACGATGGCGCGTGATCGCATCCAGCCATTGCGCGAACTTAACTTGAGTCCGAGCGTGATCGGCAGCGCCTGCTGAAGCCAGGTACGGCCGATCATCGGCGTCGCGCGGTGTGTATCCGCCTGCTTCGCGAGCGCGCCGGCGAGCGACAGCAGATCGGCATCGAGCAAATCGAGCGCCGCGTGCAGTTGCAGCACGAGCCCGGTATCGATGATGTCCTGACTCGTCGCGCTCCAGTGCACGCACTTCGCGGCATCGGCGTCGTTCGATTTCACGACGGCCGTGAGTTGCTTGACGAGCGGAATCGCGAGATTGTCGCCGGCGGCCGCGCCCGTCATCAAGGGCGTCGGCGTCGATGTTGTGGCGCGACATGCGGCGACGATCGCATCGACCGCGCTCGCCGGAATCACGCCATGCAGCGCCGATGCGCGCGCGAGCGCAGCTTCGACATCGAGCATCGCCTGCACGGTCGCGCGCGGTGACCAGATCTCGTTCGCGGCTTTGTTGCCGCAAATGAGATCGGTCAAACGTCCGGTGACGGCGAACATGCGCTCACTCACTGAATCAGACACATTCGATGATCATCGCGATGCCCTGACCCACGCCGATGCACATCGTGCACAGCGCATAGCGGCCGCCGGTGCGATGCAACTGATAGCTCGCGGTCTTCACGAGACGCGCGCCCGACGCGCCCAGCGGATGGCCGAGCGCGATCGCCCCGCCGTTCGGGTTGACGCGAGCGTCGTCATCGGCGACGCCGAGCATGCGCAGCGTCGCGAGTCCTTGCGACGCGAACGCTTCGTTCAGCTCGATCACATCCATCTGGTCGATGGTCATGCCGAGCCGCGCGAGCAGCTTTTGCGACGCCGGTCCCGGACCGATGCCCATCACGCGCGGCGGCACGCCAGCAGTGGCGATACCGAGAATGCGCGCACGCGGCGTGAGCCCGTGACGCTTCGCGCTTTCCTCATCGGCGACCAGCATGGCGACCGCACAGGCGGTTGATGGTCGTGCCCGACACGCCGATCGGCAGACCCGCGAGCAGCAACGACATGCACGCGACATTGCGGTTGTCTTCGCCCGCCTGATTCGCACGACCGAAGATCACATCCTTGACGGCTTCCCAATCCACTTCCTTGTTGCGCTCGATCAGCGCGCGCAGCGGCACCGCACCCAGATCGTCGGCGCGCACGGAAGACAGTGCGCCGCCGTAGCGACCGATGGGCGTGTGGATCGCGTCACATACGAAGGCTTCTTTCATTGCTTGCTCCAGATTTTTTGGATGGTCTCTCAGGCGGCCTCTGACAGCGGTGCGTATAGCGGCACTTTGGCTAGCTTCTGCAATTCCTCGAAGGACAGGCCTTCCACCATCTCGCGCACGACGAAGCCTTCCGGCGTCACGTCGAACACGGCTAGATCGGTATACACGCGATCCACGCACTGCACGCCCGTCACCGGATAGGAACACTCCGCGACCAGCTTGCTTTCGCCCTGCTTCGTGAGCAGTTCCATCATCACGTAGACCTGCTTGGCACCAATGGCCAGGTCCATCGCACCGCCGACGGCGGGAATCGCATCCGCCGCGCCCGTGTGCCAGTTGGCGAGATCGCCCATCGCTGATACCTGAAACGCGCCGAGCACGCAGAAGTCGAGATGGCCGCCGCGCATTATCGCAAACGAATCCGCGTGATGAAAATACGCGCCGGCCGTGAGCAGCGTCACATGCTGCTTGCCCGCGTTGATGAGCTCGTCGTCTTCGCTGCCCTTAGCGGGCGCCGGGCCCATGCCGAGCAGACCGTTTTCGCTGTGCAGGAAAATTTCGCGATTCGCCGTGAGATGATTGGCGACGAGCGTCGGCACGCCGATGCCCAGATTCACATACGCGCCTTCGGGAATGTCCGCGGCCACGCGCTTGGCCATTTCGTCACGAGTGAGTTTCTTCATGGCTTGGTTCCTTTTAAGCAGCGAGTTCGGCAGCGTGCACAGCTTGTGGCACTTCCACGACGCACTGCACGAAGATACCCGGCGTCACGATGTTCTCGGGGCCCAGTTCGCACAGCGGCACGACCTTCGATACCTGCGCGATGGCCGTCTTGGCGGCGCTCGCCATGATCGGGCCGAAGTTGCGTGCCGTCTTGCGATAGACCAGATTGCCCCAGCGATCGCCCTTGAACGCCTTCAACAGCGCGAAGTCCGCGTGCAACGGCGCTTCCAGCACGTAATGCTTGCCGTCGATCACGCGCGTTTCCTTTCCTTCCGCGAGCTTGGTACCGCGTAGCCCGTCAGTGTGAAGAAGCCGCCGATGCCCGCGCCCGCCGCGCGGATGCGCTCCGCCAGATTGTCCTGCGGCACGAGTTCCAGTTCGATTTCGCCGGCACGGTACAGCGCGTCGAACACATACGAATCCGTCTGACGCGGGAACGAGCAGATGATCTTGCGTACGCGCTCCGCTTTCAGCAGCGCGACCAGACCCGTGTCGCCGTTGCCGGCGTTGTTGTTGACGATCGTGAGGTCGCGCGCGCCCTGCTCGATGAGCGCGTCGATCAGTTCCGACGGCATGCCCGCCGTGCCGAAACCGCCGATCATGATGGTCGCGCCCTCGTGGACATCGGCCACTGCCGACGCGATCGTGTCGAAAATCTTGTTGATCATTGCTGTTCTTCTCCTGCGCGCCTGGGCTGAACTGCGTGTGTCAATGCTCGCACTCGATACGTGATTCCGGACTTGCCATCAGAAAGTTCGATATGCGAACATAGATTCGTTTAGCGAACTTCAGCATGTTATTTCCGCGTTCGTTGTCGTGTCAACGAAGCTCGCGTGATTTGCGGTTTATATGTAGACGCGCCTTTCCTCACGCTTTCAGCTCGACAGGTCGAAGCCATGACGGATTCTCCGAACACTCAGGACACCGACGAGCAGACGCGCCCCGGCAATGCCTATGTGCAGTCGTTCGCGCGTGGCCTCGCCGTGATCCGCTCGTTGGACGCCACGCGCCCCGCGCAGACGCTCACCGGGCGCCACGGGCCTCACGCGCGCCGGCGCGCGGCGGATTCTGCTGACACTTCAGGCGCTCGGTTACGTCGAAGCCGACGGCCGCGTGTTCCGGCTCACGCCGAAAATCCTCGATCTCGGATTCGCCTATCTCACGTCGATGCCGTTCTGGAATCTCGCCGAACCGGTGATGGAGGATCTGGTCGAGCGCGTCCACGAAAGCTGTTCGGCGGCAGTGCTGAATGGCGCGGAAATCATCTACGTGCTGCGCGTGCCGACGCACAAGACCATCACGCAGAATCTCTCGATCGGCAGCCGCCTGCCCGCGTTCTGCACGTCGATGGGCCGCGTGCTGCTCGCCGCCAGCGATCTGTCCGCGCGCACGCAGCGCACCATCACGGACAAGTCCGCGCTCAAGGAAGCGATCGCGCTGGTGCCTGCGACGCGTGAGGCGCTATCGCGTATCGAGCGCGGTCTGCTCGACACGCAGACCTTCGATCCGGCCGCGAGCTCCGACACGTTTTCCATCGCGCTGTCGGATGTCGGCGAGATCGATCTGGCGGTCGGCTATTTTCCAGATCTGCGCGGCAACAACTTCTTCCGGCAGCGCCTGTTTTTGCACCGCTTCATCTGCCAGATGCGGCGCGATCATCCGTTTGCGAACACGCCGCTCACGCTCGAACGCTTCTGCGAATGCGGACAGGCCATCGTGCGCACGCAGGGACGTAGCCAGGAAATCCTCGAGAATTTTCTCGACAAGGAACGCGTGCGGCGTCGCGCCATACTCGAGACGCCGCACTTCATGAGCCTGCCGTTCATCCTGTCGCGCACGGACCTGATCGCGACGGTGCCGCATACGATCGGTTTCGCATACGTCGCCGAACATGCGTCGATCACGCTCGCCGAACCGCCGCTCGCGTTGCTGCGCTTCGATCTCAGGCAGCACTGGCATCGCAAGTTTCATAACGATACGCGCACGACATGGCTGCGCGGCGTCGTCGCGTCGCTCTTCAACGACGAACTGGACGAATGACCGAGGTGATTCAGCGACGCGCATCGATACTCTACGCGCCCGGCCCCGCCGCCGAGATGAACAGGAAAATGAACGACATCAACACGGCCGGCTCGCCCTGATTCATCAACGGCAAAAGAACGTACCGTTGCAGCGCGTGCCCGATGGAAGTACGCGAACGCGAGTTCCCCCGACAGCACGAAGGCCGCCGCGCGCGTAAAGAAGCCGAGCAGCACCAGCACGCTGCCGAACAGTTCGATGACGCCCGCCGCGCCGAGCAGCGAGAACAACGACAGGCCGTCGAACATGGCGATATGCGGCACGTGGAACAGCTTGGCCGACGCGTGCGTGAGCAAGAGATAAGCGGCAACGACGCGCAACAGCGCCTGCGCATGGCCCGCGAGCGACGCCGAATGAGCGTCGACAGGCAATGCAGCGGAGGCCGCGGTGGGCGTGGAGACCGCGCAGCCGCAGGGCGTGCTGAAGGTCACCGCGCCGGGCTGGTTCTCCAATCGCACGTTCGCGGATCTGCTGGTCGCGTATCAGGCGCGCTATCCGAGCGTGCTCGTCGATCTGCGGCTGGAGAACCGCTTCGTCGATCTGGTCGAGGAAGGCTACGACATGGCGATTCGCGCGGCATCGGAGCCGCCGCCGTCGCTGATCGTGCGGCCGCTGGATGCCCTTCGTGCTGGCGGGTTCGCGGACCTATCTCGAACGACGCGGGCCGTTGCGGCATCCAGACGATATCGCGTGTCATCGGCTCGTGCCGCCGACATACACCACCAATATCGGAACTGTCACGCTGACCGGACCCAACGGTGCGTTCACCGTAAAGAATCAGGCCGCGCTCAAGACCAACGACACGTCGATGGCGCTGCAACTCGTGCGCCCGGGCATGGGGCTGGCCTATTTCCCCAGCCTGGATCGTCGATCCGGAACTCACCGACGGAAGGTTGGTGCGCGTGCTGCCCGCGTACACGGCGTTTGCACCGTCCGTATATGCGGTCTATAAGAGTCGCAAATACATGACGACCAAGGGGCGCACCTTTATCGATTTCCTGCCGGAGACGCTCGGCGAACACGCCGGATGATTAGGAATACGCTTATTCAAGCGTGATCGACCTCGTGTGAAGATGCGCCGCTTCCAACGGTGG
>JAQFVJ010000137.1 GCA_029439525.1 Caballeronia sp. BR6202001591004 | reverse complement strand
TAACAACAGAGGTTTTGGCCGGTGGGGAGAGCTCTCCCCACCGGCGGCGCCGAGTCGGCCGGATTCTACGATAGCTGATCAAATCAAGAAGAAGCGATCAGCCGCATATCCGGAACCCGTATTACCGACCAACAGGTTCGCCTCTACATGTCCAAACGCAAACACCACTGTCAGGAGATCGCCGCCGCCAAGGCTGGCATCAGCGTGCGCAGCGCCCGGCGCATAGAACGAGATGCCTTACGGCCGTCCCAGAAGCCACGCGGCTATTGGCGGTCGCGCCCTGATCCGTTCGCCGACGTCTGGGACACCGAAGTCGTCGCGATGCTCACGAACGCGCCGCAATTGCAGGCGATCACGATCCTGCGCAAGCTGCAGGACGATCATCCCGGGCAGTATCCCGACAGCACGCGCCGCGCGCTCGAGCGACGCGTCAAGCACTGGAAGGCAACGTCCGGACCGCCCAAGGAAGTATTCTTCCCACACCAGCAGGGGCTTCGAAACTCTCGCCGCCCTCGACCACATTGGCGTACTCCCAGCGCGAGAAGGCCAGCACGAAGTGGTTACAGCCGATGAGCGAACGGCACGCCAGCGATGGTCACGCGCAGTTCGACCATGTCGGTAAAGTCCGACAGGCTTCGTGCACCGGGCTTATTCACAGGTTTGCAGAATGCACTCTGGCAAGCCGGCGGTTGCCCGCTCGAGCATCGCACCGACAGTCTGTCGGCGGCATTCAAGAATCTGCAGGACGAGGAGGACTTCACGGTGCGTTACGCCGCGCTGCTCGAGTATTACGGCATGGGCCGGCACGCGCAACAATCGCGGTCAGGGTCGCGAGAACGGCAGCGTGGAGCCGTCGTATCGCTACCTAAAGGAGGCCGTCGATCAGGCGTTGATGTTGCGCGGGCATCGGGACTTCGCCGATCTCGCGGCCTACGACGAGTTTCTGCGTGAGATCGCCATGCGCTGTCCGCGCCGATTGAATTTTGACCCTTAAACCAAGTTTGGATTGCAACGCCTTGTCCCGCCTATGCGGAATCAACGTGAGCCAAACCATCGTCTGAGTAGCATGACGGCATAGGCTAGACAAGGTGCGGGAGGCGCCTCTTGCCCGAAAATGGGACCCAACAAGCGGAGGCACTCCGTGCGCTGAGCTTCACTCGCAGCGCCCCCGTCCGCCAACAGTTCCATCAACAATAATTCTGGAGTGGCGAAAGGCATTCGATACATGGCATGTCGAAGCTTCCAGTGCGAGCCCGCGCTCCATGGCGCGAGTTTCGTTCGCAGCCGAGTGTAACTCGCCATTAAAGTCGGCTATCTAAGATATAGTCACCCGGGTATTCCAGAATCACCGAGGTCGCGCCAGCCGTCGGGCCCACCCACGAGGTTGCGCGCAGATATTGCCAAGGAACTCAACGACGGTTAGCGCTCCGAGATATGACGTCACGCCCGTTCGTGTGTCCAATAAGAGGATTGACTTCCACAAAGTCGAGGCCAGCAACATCGTGGCGTGTGGCGATGGCTTGCTTCTAAGGAGTCGCGCAAGTCTGCATACATCATACCGTCGGGCTCGGCTGAAACGCATCCTGGAATCAACGACATGTCAAGTACGTCGACGTCGATACTCACGTAAACTCGTGGCCCCGCAGGCAGCAGCGCCGCGATGCCTTCTGGCCCGAGTTCTCGAAACTCGTTGATGGGTATGACGTGATTTCCTGACGCCAATACGTCTTCGATTTGGGCTGGTGCGTGCCGAAGACTGCGGATACCGACCTGCGTAAGCCTCAATGTGTTCGGCAGGGCAGCAACGTGACGAAAGGCATGTCTATTCGTATGTTGCATGTCATGGTCGAACGTCGCGAAGTCGGTGTGTGCGTCGAAGTGGATGACATGCAACTTATCGTCGAACGCTCGGAAGATCGAGTCAGTAATCGAGTGGTCACCGCCTAGCGCCACAGGCATCGCGCCGCGTTCGAGGATTGCTCGGGTCATACCGGTGATGTTCTCAAAGGTGCGCTCTACGTTAGTCGGATGAACATCAACGTCCCCAACATCCGCGATGAGTCCGTCACGCATTTCCTCCACCAAGTATCGCGAACGCGTACGAGGATCGTAGAGCCGCCCTCGCTTGTCCCGAAGCGCAGAGAAAATGCTCTCTCAGGGAGCGGGGAGCCATTCGCGAGCCAGAGTAATATGGTGAACCTTCATCAAAGGGCACACCAAAGAAACGGCAATCGCGGCCTCTAGCTTGGTCAGGTCTTCGCAGATCCGAGCCCGCAAAAACGAAGGAATTCCAACGTATGGTCAGTTTACTCGATCCATAATGCACCCGCTCCTAAAATGAGTTCTTGATTGCGTGTGTGCCAAGGGGGGGTAGCTTAGGAAGTTGACACCGCCGACGGGAGCAATCTGGCCAAAGGCAGCGCGAGGAGCACACAATCGCGCCCAAAGCGGCAACACTTTCAAGTCGAAGATGATGCGACCATCTGCGCCTTCGTATTGTTCAGATCTCCCCCTAAGCTTACATCGTGCTTGGCTTGTACATTGATTCCAAAGGCGAAAGTTAACCTGATGTAGGTACGATGATGTTGCGATAGCCGTTGATGGAGGGCTTTCCCGTAGCAAGGTTATTTCCCCACTGAAACAATCCATCACGATAGAAAACGCCGTTTCCAGTTGGTTCGTTAGCTGATGCAGTTTTACAAACAGCATCGGGAGCTCCCGATTCATCACGCAAAACCTGTTTCACTCCATCCACATTTGGCTCCTCGCGCACGACTGCTGCTTGAAGGGCTGCAAGCCGCGCAGCAGACGATGGGTATATGCCGAAGAGACTCTTTTTATCCTCTTCGGCATATGTAACAGGCACCAAAGCATGGTTCGTATGCAGTTGCACCTCGGACGGCAGATGGCAAACGCAGTGCGCTTCAACTCAGCCTTCCGCGTGCAGTGTCTTGTTGATCAAACCGTCGTCGCCCAATAGGATTGCCCATCCCAGCGTGCGCACCACCACCGATACCAGCAGCGGGTCGAGCACGATGAGGAAGGATACGGTGTGCCAACGAGACGACAATCGGCAGAGCACGTAGGCTTCGGGTATGCTGATCAGAATGCACGTGAACGTGATCAGCATGGCAAGCAGGAAGGTGCGTGCGAAGATCTGCAGGTAGTAGTTGTCGCCGACAATGTGGGCGTAGTTTTGCAGCGTCAGCGATGGGTCGATGCCCTCCGCCCGGCTGCAGGGCGTGGAAGCTGAGCGAGAAGGTCATCACAAGTGGCACCGCGACCATGGCCAGCACCGTCAAGGCGCCCGGCGAGCTCAGCCCATACGGCAAGGTGTTGGATTGCGATTTCAGCTTTGCCCTCCGGCGCGACGATGCGCGCGTTTCTTAGATCCCAACGCAGGCCCACCTCGTCGCCTTCGCCCACCGATGGCGGAGCAGTGTTGGCGCAGGCGGTCTGTATTGAGCCCAGCGGTGTTTCGACCTGAAACACCCAGTGGTTGCCAAGGAATACACGCGCGCTGCGGCTCCCGCGCACGATTGGACCTTGTTCGGCGAATTCGATCTTCTCGGGCCGCACGATGTAATCGGGCTTTTCTTGCGAGGCGCCCGGTGGGGCCGGCAACGCAACGCCCCGAACCACGAAATCATCGTCGCTCACCGAGCCGCTGAACACGTTAGCGTGCCCAAGGAAGGTGGAAGCGAACCGACCGTTGGGCTGCTCATACATCTCGTACGGCTTGCCCATCTGTTCGACGCACCCTCTGTTCACCAGCGCTACGCGGTCGGCGAGTGTCATGGCCTCTGCCTGGTCGTGGGTGACCATGATGGTGGTGATACCCAGGCGCCGCTGCAGGGCGCGTAGTTCGATATGTATTTCCTCGCGCAACTTGGCGTCGAGCGCGCCCATGGGTTCGTCAAGCCAGCATGACTGGCGGCCGGATCACCAGCGCGCGCCAGCGCGTAGCGCTGGCGCTGTCCGCCCGAGAACTCGCGCGGATAGCGATCGCCAAGCGCGTCGAGGTGCACGTTGGGCGCCACTTTCTTGGCGATGACCTGGAAGCCAGGCTCGATGTTCTTCTCGCTGCCGCCGTTCGGGAGCCAACATCACCAAGGCCTCCACACCATAGCCGGAGATCGGCCCTATCGATATCTTGTCCTTGTATTTGGGGTCACCCAGGTCGTTCCAGGACGTCGGGGGCGCCCAGCCGTTTTTGGCGAAGACCGCCTTGTCGTAGCCCAGGGCAGTAACGTAGAAGTCGTACCCGACAGTGGTGCCGCCTGGCCATACGGGCACCTGGGTAGAGGTCGTTGAGCACGGTAAGGCGGGCAAAGGCGCGCACAGGTTCTGTTCCACCGCGCGCGGGCCATTGGGCCGCTATCAATCGCTATGAACGACATGTCCTGACGGCCCTCTTGCGCAATCACCTTTGCCAGAGTGTCGCTCGAGCTACCAGGCACGTAGACCACCTTGGCGCCCGTGCGTGCTTCGAAACCGGGAACGACCCTTTCCTCGATGGCCTTCTGGATCGAACCTCCGGGCCCCGCGACGTAGAGCGTCTCCGCTCCTAGAGCGGCGAAGGGCGCGAGCAAGGTGGAGAGTGTCAGAACAACATGAGTGGTGCGCACGGCTGCCTCCAGTTTAAGAATGGCTGTTTTGTCTTGCGAATCAGAAGTTTGTAATGGTCGACTCTGAGGACTCAAAGAACGGCTTTCCGTTTTCGAAATTGACCAATCCTTGCGTTAGCAGTATTCATTGAGGACCGGTCCCCGTTTTCCCGCAGACCGCCGGTTTGGGTCGTCGGTCGACCTCCAGACGGAAGACGTCGGGGCGCGCATAATGGCCAACGACATCAAAGTCAAACTTGCCTCGAGCGATCTGCCGCATATCAAGATCGGCGGTCGGAATGGTCTTGCCGGCAAACTCGGGACCAGCCAGCTGGGTTTACGATGACACTGCCGCCGCGCATCAGCACATGGTCCGTGTCGTCGCTGGTGTCGTTATGCATGCCGGCGGGGAAGGCGACGCATGTGAGGTACTGGAAGGCTGACAACACGAAGCAGCGGCCTTCCAGGGCGACGTGCCGCATCGTCGAAGTCCAGCTCTCAAGGTCGTCAGCCGTTGGCGCGCAGTACAAAGCAATGCGCTGGTTGTACATCGCCATGCGCATCATGGGCATGTAGTTTTCCCAGCAGATCATTGCGCCCAGCTTTCCCCACGGCGTATCCACCGTCGTGAGCGTCGAGCCATCGCCGAAGTCCCAGCACAGGCGTTCGAGGGCGGTGGGCATCAATCAGCTTGCGGTGCTTACCGAGCAGCGAGCCGTCTGGTCCGATGCACACTGCAGTGCAATATAGTGTGCCGCCGTCACGCTCGATGATTCCCATCGAGACGAACATTCCGGCTTGCCGCGCTGCGGCGCCCAGCGCTTCCGTCCCCTTGCCGGGAACGTCGACCGCGCCTTCCAAATAGGCGGCAAATTCCTCCTGGCCTTCAGCAGTGCGACCACCAAAGAAAGCCCCGAAGCGTGCGCCGTGTGGATAACCGCCGATGAAGGCCTCGGGGAAGACGGCGAGTTGCGCCCCCACGCGTGCCGCACTCCAGGATCAGCGTCACTGCCTTATCGACCGTGGCTGCGGTGTTGCCGCCAACGGTTGCTGCCTGGACCACACAAGCTTTCAGAGACTGCATTTCGATTTCCTTTTGAAAACCCTAATTTCCACTGCCCTCTAATGCTGCTCTCTAGGCACGGGCACCTCGTTACCCGTGCGATAGGGCAATGCGTAAGCGCAGCTCCAAGCGTGTGGCTTAAGCCGCCGTAACCGGCGCACTGCTTTGAAGTCGTTCAGGTGCCGAATGTTGCAGGAACATGCGCAGTCGTTCCGTACGCGGTGACACCGTAGTTCGGACGGCGTGCCTGCTTCAATGATTTGTCCGCCTTCCATGAAAGGCAATTCGGTTTGCAAGCGCTGCAGCAAATCCGACGCTATGCGTGACGACAAGCATCGTCGTTCCTTGAGCTGCCAGAGACTTCAATAATTCCAATACTTCACCCACCAGCTCAGGGTCAAGCGCAGAAGTCGGTTCGTCGAAGAGCATGACTTCCGGATCCATCGCTAGAGCGCGCGCAATAGTCACGCGCTGACGCTGTCCACCCGAAAGAGACTGGACTGGGCCCTGTGCGAAAGCACTTAGTTCGAGGCCCGATAGCAATGCGTTGCCGCGACGTTCCGCGTCATCGCGCTTTCTGCGGAGCACTACGCATTGCGCTCGCACGACGTTCTCAAGTGCGGACATGTGCGGCCAAAGATTCAATTGTTGGAAGACAAGCCCGATGCGTGGTCGCATACGGTCGAGATCCTTTCGCGACTGATGATGAATGCCGCCACCTTCCGAGTGCCAGCGGCCGAAAGGTTTTCCGCCCACTTCGATGAACCCTTCATCGGGCGGTTCGAGCCAGGTCGTGCAACGTAAAAGTATGCTCTTACCGCAGTCGCTCGGCCCAAGCAAAGCCACAATCTCACCTTCTTGGACATCGAGAGATAATTGGTCGAGCATAATGGCATTTCAGTACCGTTTGGCGAGTGCTGAGATTCGAAGCGCGATACCGTTTTCGCTCATTGTGCACTCCGTTTGTCGAGAGAAAGATATTGATCCGCGAGGGCGTTGCGTGACACATGCACGTCCTGTGCTCCGCCCATGCAGCGTTCGAGCCACCGGGCCGCCTCAGCGGTAGCTATGGCGATAAGCCAATGGAGCCCCTCTACCGCAGCGAACACTTCAAAGGGCGCATAGGTGTTTCCCTGCACGATTAGGCCTTGATAGCTCAGTTCGGGGACCGTCACGGAAGACAGAACAGCAGATTCCTTCAGCATTATCAGAGTGACATTAGTCGAGGGGGGGATTGTATGCAGGATCTGCGGCACGATCACATTCCGAGTAGCCTGCATCGGAGACGTGCCGATTACGCGTGCCGACTGATACTGCCCCGTCGGGAGCGCCTGTACGGTGGTCCGGATAACCTCTGCGTAATACACGCTCGCGAATATCGCGAGTGACAGTGTGCCGGTAACGATTAACGGAAAACGAACACCAGCAAAAGGCAACCCGTAATACACGACGAACAGCAGGATGATGAAAGGCACACTTCGAATGAGTGTGATCCACGCGCCGGAAATCCACTGCAACGGACGCAGCGGAGCGATACGCATAAGCGCAAGGGGCATTGCCAACAGGTATCCAAGCACGAGTGCACATACGCAAATCGCGAGTGTCAAGGAGGCGCCGCGAAGAAATAGCGGTATGTACTCGATCAGAATGCTGAGGTCGAATCTCATTATGGGTATACTCCGCGACGTCAGGTGCGCAACGCGACATTGCGTTCGATGAGGCGCGCGCATGCGTTGAGCAACAGATTGACCACAACGAACATGAATGCGGCGCCGAGCAAGGTCTCGAATGGTCGAAGTGACTCCGCCGCGATCTGCTGAGCCGTGCGCAACACGTCCACGACAGTGATAACCGATAGAAGGGCCGTGCCTTTGATCACGATGGAGGCCTCATTCACCAGCACTGGCAATGCTCGTCGCAATACTTGGGGCAAGATGATGTGACGCCATATTGCGGCAGGGCGCAAGCCAAGCGCCGTCCTGCTTCGACCTGGCCGGGGTCTAGGGTACCCAAACCGGCGCGCAAAATCTCGCTAACAAACACCATGCTGTTGAAAGCAAGCGCGGCAACGCCCGTCGTTATCGCGCTTAGATTCAAGCCGGCTGCCGGTAGCACGTAGAAGAAAATGAAAATTTGAATCAGTAGCGGCGTGCCACGCACAAAGCTAATGAGCACGCCAATTAGAATTCACTCACCCAATTTTTGCCGCACGCAATAGGGTTAACGCGGTCCCGAGTGCTAATCCAAGCAGAACCGCTATGGCGGCAAGACGGAGGTTCACCAGTGCCGCCGAAGCGAGGGTCGGCAGCAGGGACCAAAAATAGTCGAAATGAAATCTCATCGTGCTGCTCGCTAGAGGCATTAGATTGCACTCGGCGGCAGATAGCCGGTATCGGGGATTTTCATTTCAAAACCGAACCATTTTTCTGCAGTGCGCCGAGGCGTCCATCGTCCCGCATCTTTCGAATTACGCCCGAGATGAAGTCACGGAGAGCTTTGTCGTCGGGACGCGTCACCCACGCAAGGTATGTGTACGTGCCATCGAGATGAACCCGACCACCGAGTGAGAACTCGTCAGGATGCTGTTTGACGACTACCGTGAGGTTTGGGAGCGGTTCGAGAACTGTATCTACCTCCCCATTCGACAATGCGACATAGGTTTCTGGGAACGACGTGTACAGTTTCAATTGCTTGAAGCCGCTACCTCCCGCCGCTTTGAGCTTGGTATCAAGCGCACGGGCCACTGGTTCGGTTGCCGAGGTGAGTTGGGTTGCCACTACCTTGCCGTTCAGGTCGCTGGCTTTCAGCGATTCGCCTTTTCGGTCGAGCAAGTATGGCGTGCCGTCCGCAATCGGCAGAGTGTAGGCGTAGCGTTTCGCTCGCTCTTTAATGATACCAACAGTAGTGGCAACAAAGTCAAACTTCCCCGCGAGTACGCCCGGAAGGATCCCTTGGAACGGCAAATCCATCTGGACGAGCTTAGCGTTTAGTTCCTTGATCACTTCGGCCAAGATGTCCGATCCGTAGCCCACGATCTTGCCGTTCTGCACGAATTCGAAGGGCGGGTATGCTGCTTCAGTGCCAACCGTCACTGTGCCCGTACGGCGTATCTTTTTCAAGGTCGTCTCAGCCCATGCGCCATGTGACATGGATAGCAAGGCAGTGCAGAGGGTCGCTGCAATGGCCGCACAGGCTCGTCTGGTGAATTGCATAATGCTGCTCTCCGAATGATGGGGATAAAAAGACCAGTTAGACGAGCGGAGTGTCGAAGTAGTCGGCACGAACGGCGGCGCCGATTAAATTGACAATCAGCCGCCCGGCAGTGACGCAGGTGATCATGTTCACATCGATGGAAGGCGTGATCTCGACGATGTCCATGCCTATCACTCGCCCCTTGCGCACGAGTCCATGAATTAGCTTGCGCACTTGATGGAATGTTAGGTCACCGGGTGCGGCACCTTCGACGGCAGGCACCACAGTCGGATCGAGGCCGTCCGCGTCAATTGTGAGGTAGTAACGTTGGCCGTCGGGAATCGTGGCAAGAACGGACTCGATACCTTCGTCGTGCACCTGAAAGGCGGGCACGATGTGCGAGCTGTATTTCGCTGCAGCGGCGACCTCCTCGGAGTGCGCACTACCTTGCGCCCGCATGCCGATCTGGTAGATTTCCTTGACTATAGGACATCTCTGAGGTGCGACGTATTGGGCTCGAGAGACCATCACGTACCCCATTGACGTGATCGCGCCAGTCAATGTGCGCATCGACGTGCACCAGCGTAATGGGGCCCTCGTCAGCGAAGCCACGTAGCACGGGGAGTCGTAATTCCGTGGTCGCCTCCGATTGTGATCGGTAGCGCACCTCGGCTGAAAACTTTTCGAATCGCCTGTTCTGCCCGCTTATAGTGGCTTTGCAAGTCGGTGAAGTCGGCCAGAACGTTGCCGATATCGACGACCTTAGACCTTAAGTGCTCGCCCTCCGTAGATGGGGCCGCCGACGTCGCGACGTCGTAGTCATACCGCTCAAGTGACCGGCAAACGCGATCTGTCACGGACCGTACGGCATCCGGAGCATGAATTTGGTCGTTGGAGATGGCGCTGGCGTCATATGCGCTTCCATATGGCATGCCCATGATGGCGACGTGCGCGTCCAATCGGTCGAGGTCGGTCTGGACTGGCGAGTAAAGAAAGCTCTCGTAGCCGCCAGAGGCCGGCACCGTCAGAGATAAATCCCTCATATGCTCTCCTTTTATGGCGCGGTTAAGATAAGCACAGTCTACGAAGTGCATTGTACGCAAAGGAGTGTGACCAAAATAACCATGGGTGCGTCCGCTGCAACTTCGTCGAACAGGTCATTGACCCCTTGAATGCACGAGCAACGAGCGAAGCGAGGAATGCATGAAGCTAACGCACCTGTCGCACCATCGCGGTGCAGCAAAACTCACAATTAATTGAGCCTGTCCAAGGCGCGCCGGCGGGTGCCTTTGCAATTGGCGAGAGTGACCTGCCGCTGTTTCGCATCTTTAGGGCCGTCGCGAAGGCGGGTGGACTTGCGGCTGCCGAGATGGAACTAGGCATGGATCGCTCAACTATCAGCCGACAATTAGCTGCGCTTGAGACGCGACTGAATGCACTGCCTTTGCTTCAGAGGACCTGGAGGATTCGAACTGACGGAATTCGGGCGTGAGGTCTTACGCGCCGCAATCAACGCCGATGACACCTTGCAGATGATCGGCCATGAGCTGGATAAGGCGCGTAGCGTTTTGAGTGAAAGCTTGCACGTCGGAATAGCAGATAACTGCCTGACAAATCCCAAATGCGCACTGGTGGATGCACTCGCTCGGTTCTTCAAGTCGCTAGCGCCTGATGTCACCGTACACCTTTCGATCCATTTACCGTCGGACCTTCTTGCAAAGCTCGCTGACCGGCAGCTCCAACTCGCGATTACCGGGACGACGCTAGGAGTGACTGAAACGAGTGTCGGGAATACCCGGATGCGCTGTCAGCCTCTTTTCGAGGAGAAGTGCGAGCTATACGTGGTAGCTCGTGACCGAGGCGCACCTTCGCTCGAGGATCTATCGAAAGAGAGGATTACAAGCTAGTCGTGCGTGAGCGCGATCCATATACCTCGTGCCTAGCCGAAAAAGTAGGCATTGCACGTCACGCTGTATCGGTCGGCTTGGCGGCCGTCGCAACATTGCTTGCGAGTGGGGCTCGTTGGCTGCTGATATGGCTTCGATTGCTGCCTGAACTTGGGGAAAGCGTTTCGCTAGTCGACTGCGTGATTGATTTGGCACCGGGTGGATCCGAGGCGAAG
>JAQFVJ010000136.1 GCA_029439525.1 Caballeronia sp. BR6202001591004 | reverse complement strand
GCCCGACCCGTCGGGAGCCTCGGCGCGCGCCGAGGCCTTGGAACACATCGGCAAAGGGGCGCTGTGAGCGCGCGGCGAGTCGGTTAGACTGTACCCGACGCGTCACTTCTGTACAATTAATTGCACGTTTTGCGAGGCGATTGCACGCAGCCCGAGCTACGCGCCGTTCCATACGGAAACACCGATGAAACAAGAAGTCCTTGCGATTCGCCACATTCATTTATTTTGAAGACCTGGGGTGCCTCGAGCTCGTGCTCGGCGAGCAGGGCCATCTCGTCCGTTATCTCGATGTCGGCCACGCGCGCGATGTGCGGCGAATGGCTCGATCGCTTCGGCGGCGTGCAGGCCTGAAAACGCGCGCGCATTTACATCTGCCGGACGGCTGATGGACGTCCACTGGACGGCCACGCGCCGTCTGTCTGGATGAACAAAAACGAGGTGCTATATTCTCGGTCGCTTCTATTCCCGCGACGAGCCTTCGCCATGAGCGCGCTGTTCACTCCTTCGACCTTACGCAGCCTCGAGTTTCCTAACCGCATTTTCGTCTCGCCGATATACCAGTTATTCGGCCGAACGTGGCGAGGCGACCACGTACACATGATTCATCTAGGTAGCCTCGCGCTGTCGAGCGCGGCGATGCTGTTCATCGAAGCGACGGCAGTCGAACCGGACGGGTGCATCACGCCGGGCGACCTCGGCCTGTGGGACGACGCGACCGAAGCCGCGCTGCGACCCCGTGCTCGCGGCAATCCGCCAGTATTCGACGATCGTCCGTGACGATGCAGCTCGCGCACGCTGGCCGCAAGGCATCGAGCCACAAGCCGTGGGACGGTGGTCAGCTGCGGATGGCGGCTGGATGACGCACGCGCCCATCGGCCATTGCGTTATATAAGCCGGACGAAACGCCGCCGCTCGCGCTCGACACGGCGGGCCTGATTCGCGTGAAGGAAGCGTTCGTGGCATCGGCCGGCTCGGCATCGATAGAATCGAATTGCACTGCGCGCACGGCTACTTGCTGCATCAGTTTCTGTCGCCGCTCTCGAATCAGCGCGCCGACGAATACGGCGGCTTGCGCGAAAACCGCATGCGCTATCCACTCGAAATCTTCGATGCCGTGCGCGCCGCATTCCCCGACGACAAACCGGTCGGTATGCGCGTCTCGGTCTCGGCGACGGAGTGGGTCGAAGGCGGCTGGAACATCAACGACACCATCGCGTTCGCGGCCGAATTGAAGAAGCGCGGCGTCAACTGGGTGGATATGTCGTCGGGCGGCGTATCGCCGTTGCAGAAGATTCCGCTCGAACCGGGCTCAGGTGCCGTTCGCGCAGGCCGTGAAGGAAGCGACCGGCGTGACGACCGTCGCGGTCGGTCTCATCACCGAACCGAAGCTGGCGAATGAAATCATCGAAAGCGGCAAAGCCGATTACGTCGCGATCGCGCGCGGCATGCTCTACGACGCGCGCTGGCCGTAGCACGCGGCGGCCGAACTCGGCGATACGGTGACGCGGCGTCGCCGCAATACTGGCGGTCGCAGCCGCGCGAGCAGAAGCCATTTGTTCGGCGATATCGCCTTCGGCCAAGGCTGAACGCGTCGGGGTAGGTCGAAGGGAATCGCCATGAATCACGAAAGCACTGCGCGAGGTGTTGAGAGGAAGCGCGGCGGGAGTGTACGATTATGACGATAAGCGATAGTGAGTTGAGCATGAGCTGAGCGATTGCGATCAACCACGCGAACGCGGCGCGTTCGAGGTCACCGCGTTTTTTCATCCGCGATTCATTCTGGCGCGCGCTGGCAGGCGTCGAGATGAGTCGGTCCCACACGATTCGTTAATCAAGGATTCATTCGATGAGTTCACGCAGGGTCACCGTTCGCCAGTCGGGCGTGCATGGCAAGGGCGTTTTTGCCGTGAAGGCCATCGCCAAGGGC
This sequence comes from Caballeronia sp. BR6202001591004, assembly GCA_029439525.1. Lineage (GTDB taxonomy): Bacteria > Pseudomonadota > Gammaproteobacteria > Burkholderiales > Burkholderiaceae > Caballeronia. Next base: position 7,133 of record JAQFVJ010000136.1, on the reverse strand, counting down.
GACAAGGTGATGGAATACAAGGGCGAGCGCATCTCGTGGAAGGAAGCCCTGCACCGCCATCCGCACAATCCGAAGGAACCAAATCACACGTTTTACTTTGCGCTTGATGATGGTCGCGTGATCGACGGCAAGGTCGATGGTAATAGGGCGAAGTACATCAACCATTCGTGTGCGCCGAATTGTGAGGCGGGAGAGGTTGAAGGTCGGGTTTTTATTCACGCATTGCGGGATATTGATCCGGACGAGGAGCTCAACTATGACTATGGGCTTGTGATCGACGGGCGGATTACCAAGAAGCTCAAGAAGGAGTATGAGTGCCGGTGTGGGGCGAAGAAGTGTCGGGGGACTATGTTGGCGGTTAAGGACAAAAAGAAATAGCACAGCACCCCAAAAAAGCCTGTCACTCCGCAGCCGGCACCACCGAATCCCCCTTAAGCGGAATCCGCACGATAAACCGCGCGCCACCTTCTGGCGCATCCTCATAATGCACGGTACCCCCGTGCAGCACGATGATGTCATGCACGATGGCAAGTCCCAAACCCGCGCCACCTTCCACACTTTGCCCGTCACCACGGAAAAAGCGCTTGAAGAGATCAGGCTGCTGATCTTCCGGCACCCCAGGACCGTTGTCCTCGATGACAACTTCGCCGAACTGCCGGCCTTCCGGATCGCGCCACTCATCGACTGTAAGCGTGATACGCGCACCTTCGTGCCGAGCCGGCGGCACATACTTGAGCCCATTATCGATGAGATTCGCCAACACCTCGCGCGTCAGCACGATATTCCCGCGCACGATCATCGGATGCTCGTTCTCCGGATCGTCCAGCCGCTGAAAACCCAGATCGACACGCGCCGCCAGCGCACGCGGCACCCATTCCGCGCCGGTTTCGAACGCGAGCGCGGCGAGATCGAAATCTGCGAAGCGCGCCGCCTGTTCGCCCGGCTCGGCGTGCGCAAGCGACAACAACTGGTTTGACAGCCGCACCGCACGATCCGCCGATGCGCGCAATTCCATCACCGCTTCGACGGCCTTCGCGGGATCGCGCGAACTGAGCGCCTGTTCGGCATGCAGCTTCACCGCCGTCAGCGGCATGCGCAACTGATGCGCGGCATCCGCGATGAACTTTCGCTGCGCATCCAGCGCGGCCTGCAGATCCACGAGCAGGGTGTTCATCGCGCTCGTGAGCGGACGAATCTCGCTCGGCACGTGCGATTCATCGACCGGTTCGAGTGATATGTGCGTCTGCTTATTGAGCGCATCGGCGAGATCGGTGATCGGGTTCAACTGCTGATTCACCACCCGCCACACGATCACCCAGCCGGCGAGCAGCAACAACAGCAGCGGCATCATGATCGCGAACAGAAACTCCACCGCGATCCGGTACCTCGACCCGACCCGTTGCGCCACTTCCACGACGATCGGATTGCCGCGCGCCTGCGGCACGCGCACCTGTGCCGCGCGCACGGTCACGCCTTGGAAGTGCGTCTCGAACACATACGCGTAATGGACGCGCCGCACACTGGAACCGGTGAGCGGAAGATCAGGCTCCCCAGCGATTTCTTCATCGCCGGTACTGATGCGGTAGATGAGCTGCTCGACGGGATCGGAGAACATCGCCTGCGCCATCGGCGGCACGGTGACGGGGGCATTGACGCCCGCGAGCTGGATTTGCTTGGAAATGGCGGTGGCGAGATCCGCGAGCGAGCGATCCACGACGTGCTGCGTGTATTGCCACGCGAGCCAGTACGCCATGAGGCCCGACATGAGCGCGAGCAGGGACAGCGGCACTGCGAGCCGGCGCAGCAGCGTGCGCCGCAGGCTCGGCGGCGCCGGAGTCGCGGTAACTTTCGATCGCGCCAAATCGAGCCAGTCCTGACGGGCGAACCGCTGGTCGCCCGCACGCCGGGTGGGAAGTCGCAAGGCGTTCTATCGCAACGGAAGCAACGGAAACACGAACATTCCAGCCAGAAACGTCAGGCAGCCTGACGAATCTCCTGAAGCAGATAGCCGAAGCCGCGCACTGTGACGATTTCCACGCGCGTGTTTTCGAGCTTTTTGCGCACGCGATGCACGTAGACTTCGATGGCGGTGTCGCCGAGATCACCGCCGAAGTGCGTCAGGTGATCCTGCAACTGCGCCTTACTGACGACGCGGCCATGACGCAACAACAACATTTCGAGCACGGCGAATTCGCGCGGCGAGAGTTCCAGCCGACGCTCGTCGTTGAAGATGCGGCGATCGACGCCCGACAGGCGCAAACCGCCCAGCGATACTTCAGGGCGCGGCACATCGCCGTGCGGGCCCCTGCGGCGCATGACGGCGCGAATGCGTGCTTCGAGTTCCTGCGGCTCGAAGGGCTTCAGCATGTAGTCGTCCGCGCCGCTGTTCAGGCCCTGCACGCGGTCGTGCAGTTCGTCGCGAGCGGTCAGGATGATGACTGGCGTATGCCGGTTGCTCTGGCGGAAGCGCGAGAGCAGCGTCATGCCGTTGATGCCGGGCAGACCGAGATCCAGAATGACGAGTTCGTGGCGGTTCTGCGCGAGCGCCTGCTCCGCGAAGATGCCGTCATGTACCATGTCGACCGTGAAGCCGGATTGTTCGAGGCTGCTTTGGATGCCGCGCGCGATGGGGCGGTCGTCTTCGATCAGAAGGATTCGCATGGAGTCGCTCACGTACAATGGGTTGAGCTCGAACCGGCAGGACACTCAGTTGCATGCGCGGTGACTAGCGCGGTGCGGCTGCGCGGGTTTGAGCCGGATAAGCCGTTATTTCTCATTCCCATGCGGCGTGGCGCGGTCTTTTTCTGGCCGCGAACGACCGCACACCGAGTTGTCGTTTTGCCTGGGACATGGCCGTCATCTCGATCAACGAACTCGAAGCCGCGATCAATTTCTGGCGCGGCCGCTCTCCGTCACAAGGCGATGAGCTGAGCCTCTGCAGGAGGTGAGCGCGCTGTCCAAGCCCTATGCGCTGCTGATTATACAGCGTCAGTCCGGCCTGTCACTGGAGCAACTGGATCAGGACGCGCGTCCCGCATGGGAAGATTACGACCGTTTAATTCAGGACTGAAAGAAACGCTACCCACTTTCTTTCTATAGGCTTTTCGAAGGCTTTCCGGTGCCGTGGTTTTCCCGCATTCGGGCAAACGCGCGTTCTTTCGGGAATTTCGGGCGGGCCACGCATCAGCAACTCGGCGAGCAGGTGCCGCTGTCGACATCACAGATCGGCCGTCGCTTGCAGCGTCTCGAAGCGAGCGGCGTGATCGAAGGCTATCGCGTCGTGCTGCGGGCCGAAAAGCTCGGGCTCGGCGTGATCGCGTTCACGAGCCTCAAACTCAAATATCATGGCGATTTGATCATCGAGCAGTTTCAACAGCAGATCGACATGCTGCCCGAAGTGCTCGAATTTTACGCGACCATCGGCGATGCGGATTATCTGCTGCGCATCGTCGTGCCCGATCTCAACGCGCTGTCCGGCTTCGTCATGAAGAAGCTGATGCGCGTGCCGGGCGTGGACAGCGTGTGCTCGAACATCGTGCTGACGACGTTCGAGCACAATGGACCGCTGCCGCTCGGTCATCTCGCGGCGAGGGAATCGGCGAGTTAAGCCGACGCAAGCTCAAGCCGCTTCTTTCGCGGCTTCCGGGTTTCAGCATGTCGACATAGGCTACGGGTACCAGGTCGCTCTGCTGCTCGACGCCCAGCCGCGTGAACATGTCGTGCGCTTCTTCCTCGCCGCCGGCTTCGTCGTCCTGCGCGAGCAGCACTTCGAGTTCGACGAAATCGCCGAGACCGTCCACGCGATCCAGATGGATGCGCGTGCGCCCGACCAGATAAACATGCCGTTCACACGATGCTACGCGAGCAGCGCGTGCATGGCTTCCGGATTCGTCACGGGGCTGCGCGTGTAGTACGAGACTTTCGGGCCGTCGCGGTCGTCACGCTGATAGAAGATCAATTCGGAAGGCGTGCCGTCGTCGAACTGGCGCAGCTTGAGACGGCCCTTCGGCACGTCGTAGAAAAAGTCCTGCTGGCGGAACACTAGCGGCGACGAGCGCCGCGGCGCGTTCGCGCAATTGGTCGAAGTGATGGGCGCGGGCCTTGATTCCGATGTTGCGTGCCATGAACGACGGCTCCTGATGCAGGGGTGAACGGGAAAGGGTCCAGGGAAAGGGTCCAGATTAACAAACATTGTGTGAACCACGTTTGAAAGCCGTGCATGCGCGGGTTTACACGGCCCATTGCGCCTCGATGAGCCGCGCCGCTGAGCGTTGAAGGAGAGCTGCGTCGGCACCGTGACGCCTTCCACGATGGTCAGCACGTGTGCCTCGCCGAGCGCGATCGAATCGCGCACCATCGAAAGGCCGACGCCCGATTTCATAAGATCGAGCATCGAATACTCCTGATCGACTTCGGCGACGATCGTCGGCCGCGCGCCCGCCTCGCGGAAAATGCGCGACAACAGCCGATTGTGCGGGGACTCGGGCGGCGTCCAGATCCACGGATGCCGCCCGAGCGCGGACCAGTTGCGCTTGCCCTGACACGGTTGTGCCATTCCGCCGGCGCGAGCACGCGGCGTCAGCCGCACCGAAAGCGCTCGCCATCGGCGCGTGCCGTCCGTGACCGGATCGCCGATGTAGTAGCCGACATCGAATTCGCGCGTCTTCACGCGCTCGAGCACCCAGCCGGACATGTCGTGCCTGAGCGCCGTCGCGATGCGCGGATACGCTTCCACTAGTTGCCTGAGAAAAACCCGCCGAGCCGCAAAAATTCCGGATCGAGAATGGTGCCGATGCGCAGCGTCCCGCTTCACTTTCGTGACGCAGCGCAGCGCAGCAGCAGCGTATTGCACGTCGGCGGCGAGCGCGCGTTCGGCGTGCGGCAGCAGGGCTTCACCGTCGCGCGTCAGCAGCAGACCGTGCGACGTACGCGAGAATAGCACGACGCCCAGCATCTCCTGAAGATTCTTGATCTGCAGACTGACGGCCGGCTGGGTCAGATGCAATTGTGCAGCCGCGCGCGTGAGATTGCCTTCACGAGCGACAGTCAGAAAAGCGCGCAGGGGAGAGTGTAGTCCATTGCTTGATATTAGCGCGACTTATATCGCTGATGAACATATCTGATTGGATTTGCTGCGGCGTGCGGCGGTACTCTCGTCAAAATCGGGTGCATCAGGACGTCGAACAAGATACGAGCCGGCAGGAGACAGCCATGAAGGAGACAGCCATGAAACAGAACGCGCGCAAGCTGGAAGGCGAATTCGACTACATCATCGTTGGTGCGAGCACGGCGGGATGCGTGCTGGCGAATCGCCTCACCGAAGATCCTAACGTCAACGTGCTGCTGCTCGAAGCCGGCGGCAAGGACAATTAGCACTGGATCTATATTCCGGTCGGCCATTTGTATTGCATCGGCAATTCGTGCACGGACTGGCTCTATAAAACGCAGGCGGAACCCGGCCTCGACGGACGTTCGCTGTCCCGCTGTCCTATCCGCGTGGACGCGTGCTCGGCGGATGTTCGTCGATCAACGGCATGATCTACATGCGCGGCCAGCGCGAGGACTATGACGAATGGGCGCACATCAGTGGCGATCCGAACTGGTCGTGGGACTCCGTGTTGCCCGTTTTCAAACGCAGTGAAGATCATCACAGGGGCGCTCAGTATCACGGCGCGGGCGGCGAATGGCGCGTAGAAAAGCAGCGCCTGAAGTAGAAGATTCTCGAGATGTTCTTGAAGGCCGCGCAGGAAGCGGGCATTCCCGCCACTGACGACTTCAATTGCGGCGACAACACAGGCGTCGGCTATTAGTGAACCAGCGCGGCGGTATTCGCTGGAACGCCGCGAAAGCCTTCCGCGCGAAGCGATGAAGCGCCCGAATCTCACCACGATCACCGGCGCGCACACGCAGCGCCTCATGTACACGCGCTGCGTCGGCGTCGAGTGTCGCGGCGGCGATGTCGATTACATCCGCGAAGGCGCGCCCCGAAGTGATTCTCAGCGCGGGCGCGGTGAATTCGCCGCAGATTCTCGAACTGTCCGGCATCGGCAATGTGGCGCGGCTGGAACGGCTCGGCATCGATGTCGTGAAGAATCTGCGTGGTGGCTGTCGGCGAGAATCTCCAAGATCATCTGCAATTGCGCATGGCGTATAAGGTCGATGGCGTGCGTACGCTGAACCGCTTTCCGCGCGCTGGTGGAGCAAGCTGTTCATCGGCCTGCAATACGCGCTGACACGCAGCGGCCCGATGTCGATGGCGCCTTCGCAACTGGCGCGTTCGCCAAGTCGAATCCGAACGATGCTTCCATCAAGCGCTCGGACGTCGAGTATCACGTTCAGCCTTTGTCGCTCGACAAGTTCGGCGAGCCGTTGCATGCGTTCAATGCGTTTACGGCGTCCATCTGCAATTTGCGGCCACATCGCGCGGCAGCGTGCATATCGCATCGCCCGATTCGTATGCCGCGCTGTTGACCGCGCCGAATTATCTTTTCATGGATCGTGGCAAGGAAGTCGCGGCCAATGCGTTGCGGCTGACGTGCCGTATCGTTGCATCGCCGGCGCTTGTGCAATACAACAAGCCGCAGGAGATTCTTCCCGACATCCAGTTTCAGACGCAGGAAGAACTCGTCGAAGCGGCGGGCAAGGTCGGCACGACGATCTTCCATTCGGTCGGCACGTGCCGCATGGGCACCGACAACGATCCCGGCGCGGTCGTCGATAGCCGTTTGCGTCTGATCGGCTTGCGTGGCTTTCGTATTGTCGATGCATCGGTGATGCCGGTCATCACATCGGGCAACACGAATTCGCCGACGCCGATGATCGCGGAGCGCGCGAGCGAGATGATCCGCGAGGATCGACGCGCGGTCGATGCGCAGGAAGTCATCGCCACGGCGCTCGCATGACAACACGGTGAGGTGAATCGGCCGCGAGACAACTGTTTCACATGTTGAGACAGGCGCGTGCGTGTCACGCGCCTGTCTTGTCATGCGTCGCGAACTTGCACGCTTCATGCCCCAAACTCGTGCAAAAAGCCTCTTAGAACCCTTAACCAAATGAAGAAAGGGCTGTTATAATCCTCGATGAATGCTGTTAACCTGCTCATTGTTTCGACGGCGAAAGGGACATGGCTAACC
>JAQFVJ010000135.1 GCA_029439525.1 Caballeronia sp. BR6202001591004 | reverse complement strand
CCAAGAAGACGCCTGCTGCCACGACCGGCAACAACGCGGCGGCCGAGGGCGGCCAGAGCCACTAAGCGGCATTCCGTGTAAGCGACGGACGCCCGCGCCGGATCGAACGACGCGGGCGTTGTCACGTCCGGCCTTAGCCGGCGTGCACGATCTCACAAGACTAGCGATGACGCTTCCCTCTACACTCGCTTCCTCGAACATGAAGAGAGAGACGGCGATGTCGCCGAAGGATCTGCTGATCGCCAGCGTGGTAATCGTCGCGTGGGGCGTGAATTTCGTCGTCAAGCTAGGTCTGCACGGCATCCTGCCGATGCTGCTCGGCGCATTGCGCTTCTCGCTCTCGGCGCTACCGGCAGTGTTCATGAAGCGTCCGCAGATTCCGTTTCGCTGGCTATTCGCCTACGGCATCACGATTTCCTTCGGGCAGTTCACGCTGTTGTTCTACGGCATGTCGGTCGGTATGCCGGCCGGGCTCGCGTCACTCGTGCTGCAGGCGCAGGCGTTCTTCACACTGTTTTCGTGGCGATGTTCCTGGGCGAGCGCATCCGCGCGGCGAACCTATTCGGTCTCGTGATCGCGGCGGCAGGGCTGGCGGTGATCGGCATGCAAGGCGGCCATTCGATGACCGTCTGTTCACGCTCGCCGCGTCGTCGATGTGGGCGCTTGGCAATGTCGTCACCAAGCGCGTCGGCAAAGTCGATTTGCTCGCGATGTCGCTGATCTTCGCAGGGCCGGCGCGCATCGAGTCGAGTCTCGCCACCATCCCGCTGATCTCGGTGTTTGGGATCGCGTATCTGTCGTTCGTCGCGACGATCGTCGGCTACAGCCTGTGGGGCAAGCTGCTCGCGCGCTATCCGGCGGCGCAGGTCGCGCCGTTCTCGCTCTTGGTTCCGGTGATCGGCATCGCGTCGGCGGAGGTGTTTCTCGGCGAAGCGATGAATGCCGCGCAAGTCGCGGGCGCGGCGCTGGTCATGCTCGGACTGATGGTGAACGTGTTCGGCGGACGGATCGCGCAGCGGTTCGTGGCGGCGGCGCGATAGGAAGCAGGACGCTCGCTGCCCGACGACGGCGCGCGTTACTTCATCAGGTCATGCGGCTCTTGGCCAGCGGCGGATTCGCCGAGAAATAGCGCTTGATGCCCTTGAGAATCGCGTTGGCCATCTTCTCGCGATAGGCCTCGTCGTTGAGGCACTGTTCCTCTTCCGGGTTGCTGATGAACGCCGTTTCCACGAGGATCGACGGAATATCCGGCGCCTTCAGCACGGCAAACCCGGCCTGCTCGACCGAGCCCTTGTGCAGCTTGTTGATGCCGCCGATCTCGTTGAGCACGAAGGTGCCGTAGCGCATCGAGTCGCCGATCTGCGCCGTGGTCGACATGTCGAACAGCGCGCGATTCACGCTCGCGTCGGCGCTCTTTACATTGATGCCGCCGATCTGATCCGACGAGTTTTCCTTGTTAGCCATCCAGCGCGCCGCCGCGCTCGATGCGCCGTGCTCCGACAGCGCGAACACCGACGAGCCGCGCGCGTCGGGCGTGGTGAACGCGTCCGCGTGAATCGACACGAACAGGTCCGCGCCAACGCGCTGCGCCTTCTGCACGCGCACGTTGAGCGGCACGAAGAAGTCGGCGGCGCGCGTCATCATCGCGCGCATGTTGGGCTGGGCATCGATCTTTGCGCGCAGTTTCTTGGCGATGTCAAGTGCGATGTGCTTCTCGTACGTACCGCCCCCGCCGATCGCGCCTGGATCCTCGCCGCCGTGGCCCGGATCGATCGCGACCGTGAGCAGACGCGTGGTGCCGCGGCCCTGCTTCGGCGCCGAGAATTGATATTCGTCGTCATCGTCCTGTCTGGCGATGACGGGCGGCGCGGCCCGCGTGCGCGGCTTGATGGCGGGCATGGGTGTCGGCGTAGGCTTGGGCGGCGCACATGGCGCGCCCGTCGCGTCGTTCTGCGCGTACTTCTGAAAGAACTCGTCGGTCGCATCGGCCGTCCGTGGCGCTTGCGGCGGCTGCAGCGGCGCCGGGCCGGGGAGCGTGGCAGGCGGCGATTCAGCCAACGCGTTCGGTAAACCCGGATTCGCCTGATCCAGCGCTTCCTGCTTGCGCTCGGATTGCGCGAGCAGTTCCATCAGCGGATCGGGTGCGACGGCCGGATAAAGGTCGAACACGAGCCGGTACTTGTAACTGCCGATCGGTCCGAGCGTGAACACCTGCGGCTCCACCCAGCCTTTCAGATCGAACACCATGCGCACGACGTGCGGCTGATACTGCCCGATGCGCACCGCCTGAATCTGCGGATCGTTCGGCGTGGTCTTCGAGACGAGATCGCGCAGCGCCTGATCGAGATCGATGCCGTTCAGATCGACCACGAGCCGGCCCGGTCCCTGAAGCATCTGATTGGTGTTCTGCAGCGGCTGGTCGGATTCAATCGTCACGCGCGTGTAGTCGCGCGCAGGCCACACGCGCACGCCGAGCACCGAGCTCGCATAGGCGAACCGCGGCGCAGCAAGCGCGAGCACGAGCGTCGAAGTGCCTGCGCGCAACACCTGGCGACGACGCCAGTTGTGCGGCGCGGAGGCGCTCGATTCGATCGAATGGAACGGCTTGGTCAACATCTTTCGAGACATGTCTTTCCTGTTTCGCTGAACGCCCGCGCGGTCAGAACGCGGCCTTCTTCTTCGTTCGAATTGCCTGGCGACGAGTCAACGTCCGGCAGCGATAGCTGGAACACGAGGTCCGGCACGCCGAGCAGACCGCCTGCCTGCTGCGGCCACTCGACGAGGCACACGGCGCCCGCATTGAAATATTCGCGAAAGCCGGCATCGGCCCATTCGGCCAGATCGGCGAAGCGATAGAGATCGAAGTGATAGAGCTCGAGCGGCCCGCTCGCGGTGTCGAGCGCATACGGCTCAACGAGCGTATAGGTCGGGCTCTTCACGCGGCCTGCATGGCCGAGCGCGCGCAGTGTCGCGCGCACCAGCGTCGTCTTGCCGACGCCCAGGTCACCGATCAACTGGACTTGCAAACCGGCGAATCGTTCGACGCCTGACTGTGTTCGTGTTGTCTCGATGGCCCGCGCGAAGCGTTCTCCGAAGTCGATCGTCGCGGCTTCGTCGCGCAGTTCGAAGCGTCGTTCGAGGAGCACGTGTGAGGGTGCGTGCTGCGTTCGTGCGGGGCTTTCGGGCATTGCTCGTAAAATGTGTCGTGATGAACCGATTGCCGGAACATTCCACCGAAATCACGACTGCGTCCAGCGACGCCGCCGACGATTCCGTCGCGACCTCGGGGGCCTTCGATCACGATGAAAAGGCGCTGACGGAACTCGCGCAGCGCATCAAAACGTGGGGGCGCGAGCTGGGTTTCGGCGCGGTCGGTATTAGCGATATCGACCTGACGGATGCCAAGAAAGGCTTAGCTGATTGGCTCGAAGCAGGCTATCACGGCGAAATGGATTATATGGCCAAACATGGCATGAAACGCGCGAAACCGGCCGATCTTGTGGCCGGAACGCGACGGGTCATCACCGTGCGAATGGCCTATTTGCCCGCGAAAACGCTCGAAAAGAAGGGCGATGAAAGTGTCGCGACAGCGGATGGTCAGAAGAACGACTGGCGCGCGATCGAGTGGTCGCGGCTCGTAAGACCCGCCGAAGCCGTGGTGTCGACGCTGTTCTTTCTCGGCGAAATTTACGTCGATATTCCGCTGCCCGTGGACGCGCATCCCGAACAGGAGGGCGTTGCGGGCAATGCACGCGCTGCATCGGCGCATGTCCGACGGCGCGATCGTCGATCCTTATCGCGTCGATGCGCGGCGCTGCATCTCGTATCTGACCATCGAACTGCACGGCAGCATCCCCGAAGACATGCGTCCGCTGATCGGCAATCGCGTCTACGGATGCGACGATTGCCAGCTCGTCTGTCCATGGAACAAGTTTGCGCAGGCCGCGCCCGTCGATGACTTCGATGTGCGCCACGGGCTAGACCGCGCATCGCTCGTCGAGTTGTTCGCGTGGAGTGCCGAGGAGTTCGACACGCGCATGCAGGGCAGCGCGATCCGTCGCATCGGGCATGAGCGATGGCTGCGCAATATCGCGGTGGGCATGGGCAACGCGTTGCACACGCCGTCGCTCGATGCAGCCGATCGCAAACGCATAGTCGATGCGTTGTGCGCGCGTATCGACGATCCGTCCGGGCTCGTGCGCAAGCATGTGCGATGGGCGCTCGATCAACGGAGCGAAACATGAAGCCATTCGTGAAGCCATTCGATGCCGTCATCGATGCGCCGTTCGGCAAGGTCGGCATTCGCGCCGACGAAACCAGCGTGCGCGAAATCGTGTATCTGCCGGGCGAGGTCAAAAGCATCGAGCCGCAAAAGGCGCTCGCGCAGGAAGCCGCCGCGCAAATCCGCCGCTCCTTCGACGCGCCATCGATGCGCTTCGAGTTGCCGCTCGCGCTCGGCGGCACCGAATATCAAAGGCGCGTGTGGCGCGGCATCAGCGGGATCGCGGCGGGGCAGGTCAGGTATGGACCTACGGCCAGCTTGCTCGCGAAATCGGCAGCGTGCCACGCGCGGTCGGTCGGGCGGGCGGCTCCAATCCGCTGCCGATCGTGATACCGTGCCACCGGGTGGTCGCATCGAGCAGGATCGGCGGTTTCGCACATCATCCCAGCGAAGGTTTTTATCGCAACGTAAAAAAGGTGTATCGATCGCATGACGAGCGCAACGACAGAAGCTGTATCCACGCCGGGTTTTATCGCGAGTTCCGACTCGATCGATGTCTTTTGCGATGCCCTCTGGCTCGAACACGGCCTCGCGAAAAATTCGCTGGAAGCGTATCGGCGCGATCTCAGGCTCTTCGCCGAATGGCTCGGCAAGACGCGCGGCGCGTCCATCGACGCCGCGACCGAAGTCGATCTCACGCAATACAGCGCCGCGCGGCGCGCTGACAAATCGACCTCTGCTAATCGCCGGCTCTCGGTGTTTCGGCGTTATTACGCGTGGGCGCTGCGCGAACATCGCGTCACCGTCGATCCGACCTTGAAACTGCGCTCGGCCAAACAGGCGCCGCGTTTTCCGTCGACCTTGAACGAATCGCAGGTCGAAGCGCTGCTGAACTCGCCGGACATCGAGACGCCGCTCGGTTTGCGCGATCGCACCATGCTCGAACTGATGTACGCGAGCGGCCTGCGCGTGACCGAACTCGTGACGCTCAAGACCGTGGAAGTCGGCCTCAACGACGGCGTCGTGCGCGTGATGGGCAAAGGCTCGAAGGAGCGGCTGATTCCGTTCGGCGAGACCGCCGCCGACTGGCTCACGCGTTATCTGCGCGAAGCGCGCCCGGCGCTGCTCGGCGTGCGCGCGGCGGATACGCTGTTCGTCACGTCGCGCGGCGACGGCATGACGCGCCAGCAGTTCTGGAACATCATCAAGCAGCACGCGCTGACGGGCAGCGTGCATGCGCCGCTTTCACCGCACACGCTGCGCCACGCGTTCGCCACGCATCTGCTCAATCACGGCGCGGATTTGCGCGTCGTGCAACTGTTGCTTGGCCATTCGGATATTTCGACGACGCAGATCTACACGCACGTCGCGCGTGAACGATTGCATAACCTGCACCGCAAGCATCATCCGCGCGGGTAGCTGGCTCAGATTTCTGCGCCCTTCATCAGCCCGCGCGCGATGATAACCTGTTGAATCTGCGACGTACCTTCGTACCTTGGTACAGCCGGAACAGGCGCACGTCGCGGTAGAAGCGTTCGATGCCGTATTCCGCGATATACCCCGCGCCGCCGTGGACCTGCACCGCGCGATCCGCGACACGACCGCACATCTCGGTGGCGAAATACTTCGCGCACGATGCCTCGACCGACACGTCGCGCCCTTCGTCGCGGCGGCGCGCGGCGTCCGTCACCATGCATTCGGCGGCGTAGATTTCGGCCTTGCTGTCGGCGAGCATCGCCTGCACGAGCTGGAATTCGGCGATCGGCTGGCCAAACTGCTTGCGCTCCTGCGCGTAGGCGAGAGCATCGCGCAACATGCGCTTGGCCGCGCTAACCGCGATCGCCGCGATATGGATGCGCCCCTTGTCGAGCGTTTTCATCGCCGTCTTGAAGCCGACGCCTTCGACCCCGCCGATCAGATTGGTCGCCGCACGCGGCAATGCTCGAAGATCACGTCGCTCGTATGCGCGCTGCGCTGGCCCATCTTCTTGTCCGGCTTGCCGAGCGAGAGTCCCGGCGTACCGCGCTCGACGATGAACGCCAAAATGTTGCTCGCGCCTTTCGCGTCGCTGGTGCACGCCATCACGGTGTAAATGCCGGCTTCCGGCGCGTTGGTGATGTAGCGCTTCGTGCCGTTCAGCACGAAGCGACGGATCGTGTCTTCGAGCAGGGTTTGCGTTTCGGCGTCACGGATCATTGGTTTCTCCTTTTCTCCTCGCTATTTTCGTATCGCGAACGATCGTGCCATAGGTGGCATGCATCCGTACACTAGGCCGGACGGTCAATGGTGGGTGGCCACCCGCATCGCCACAATGCGTCCATGTCGAAAACCAAACACGTATCCGAAACGCCCGCGCCGCAGTTTTTGCGCCGCAACAAGGTCGAGTTCGGCGAGCATCCCTACGATTATGTCGAGCACGGCGGCACGGAGGAATCCGCGCGCCAGCTGGGCGTGGACGAGCATAGCGTCGTCAAGACCCTCGTGATGGAGAACGAGCACGCGAAATCACTGATCGTGCTGATGCACGGCGACCGCACCGTCTCCACCAAGAATCTCGCGCGGCAGACCGGCGCAAAGCGTATCGAGCCGTGCAAGCCGGAAGTGGCGAATCGCCATTCGGGCTATCTGGTCGGCGGCACGTCGCCTTTCGGGACCAGAAAAGCGATGCCGGTGTATGTCAAATCGAGCATTCTCGAGCTCGACACTATCTATCTGAACGGCGGACGGCGCGGCTATCTCGTCAGCCTGAACCCGCACACGTGCTGACCGCGCTGCTGAAGGCTAAGCCCCTGCAGTGCGCGAGCGTCGATTAGAATACAGTCCGCATTCGTATTTAAAAAAGAGACACCATGATTTTCCTGATCGCCATCGCGTCCTACCTGATCGGCTCGATTTCATTCGCCGTTGTCGTGAGCCACGCGATGGGCCTCGCCGACCCGCGCTCTTACGGCTCCGGCAATCCCGGCGCGACCAACGTGCTACGCACCGGCAACAAGAAAGCCGCGATCCTCACGCTCATCGGCGATGCGTTCAAGGGCTGGCTGCCGGCCTGGCTCGTTGTGAACTACAGCGCGCACTTCGGACTCGATCTGGCCGCGCAGAATACGGCCATCGCGCTGTCGGCCATCGCCGTGTTCCTCGGGCACCTGTATCCGATTTTCTTCAAGTTTCAGGGCGGCAAGGGCGTCGCGACAGCGGCGGGCGTGCTGCTCGGGATCCATCCGGTGCTCAGTGTCGCCACTTTGCTGACGTGGCTCATCATCGCGTTCTTCTTCCGTTATTCGTCGCTAGCGGCGCTGGTCGCGGCGGTGTTCGCACCGTTCTTTCACGTATTCCTGTTCGGCCCGAGCCGCATCTCGCTCGCCGTGCTGGCGATGAGCCTGCTTTTGATCTGGCGGCATCGCGCCAATATCTCGAAACTGCTGGCGGGGAATGAAAGCCGCATCGGCGAGAAGAAAACGGCCGCCGAATAACGCAAAAAGCCGTTCCGTGAACTGAATTCATCCGGAACGGCTTTTTCGCTTCTGACTTCGAAAATCAGTCGCGGAAGTTAGGAAGTTATTGAAGTCGAGCGGCGTATCCGTGACATCCTTCTTCAGCATCGCGATGGTGCTTTGCAGATCGTCGCGCTTGGTGCCTTGCACACGCACCGCGTCGCCCTGAATGCTCGCCTGAACTTTGATCTTGCTGTCTTTCACGAGCTTGACGATCTTCTTCGCCAGATCGCCCGACACGCCCTTCTTGATGGTGACGACCTGCTTGAGCTTGTCGCCGCCAATCTTTTCCTGCTTGCCGTAATCCAGAAAGCGCACGTCGACGCCGCGCTTGGCCATTTTGTTGAGCAGAACGTCCTTCACCTGGCCGAGCTTAAAATCGTCGTCGGCATAGAGCGTGGGTTCGCGCTCCTTCTGCTCGACGCGTGAATCCGAACCCTTGAAGTCGAAGCGCGTCGAGATTTCCTTGTTCGATTGCTCGATGGCGTTCTTCACTTCGATCATGTTTGCTTCGCTGACGACGTCGAACGATGGCATTGCTGTTTCTCCTTCTATAAGCGGACGCGCCCGCGGGACACGTCCGCGCAATCGCTATAATCACGGACCTGACGTAATTTTACCGACGCGCCTCATTCATGTCGCTTCAGCTTCTCCCCGATTTCTCGCTGCGCCCTCACAACACGTTCGGTTTCGACGCGCGCGCCCGTTACGCAGTGCGCATCGACACCGTGGACGCGACGCTCGCGCTCGCGCACGACACGCGCATCGCCAGCCTGCCGTGGCTGGTGCTCGGCGGCGGCAGCAATATCGTGCTGACGCGCGATTTCGACGGCGTCGTGCTGATCGTCGGCATCGAAGGCAAGCGCGTGATCGGCGACACCGACGATGCGTGGCTCGTCGAAGCCGGCGCGGGCGAAAACTGGCACGATTTCGTCGCCTGGACGCTCGCGCAGGGCATGCCGGGGCTGGAAAATCTCGCGCTCATTCCGGGCACGGTCGGGGCGGGGCCGATTCAGAACATCGGCGCCTATGGGCTGGAGATGGGCGAGCGTTTCGAGCGGCTGCACGCCGTCGAACTGGCGACGGGGGAGCGCGTGGAGTTCGATCGAGAGCAATGCGCGTTCGGCTATCGCAACAGCTTCTTCAAGCGCGACGGCCGCGCGCGATTCATGATTACGTCGGTCGTGTTCCTGCTGCCGAAAGCGTGGACGTCGCGCGCAGGCTACGCCGATGTCGCCCGTGCGCTCGAAGACGCGTCGGCGCCGACGGCGCAAGCCATTTTTGATGCC
>JAQFVJ010000134.1 GCA_029439525.1 Caballeronia sp. BR6202001591004 | reverse complement strand
GTTTTGATATTATTGTGCAATGCACAATACGACGCATGGAAAACCACGCGCCGTCCGATCGCAAGTTTGTGGAGGATCCCAGCCGATGTCGAAAAGCCTGACCAAGCTCTGGTTGCGCGGCTTGAGACGCCTCGCCGGCCAGGCGGAAGCAGTCCGCGCGGCCAAGGCCCCGCCCGGCCGCCAAGCCGACGCGTGCGTACCGTTAAATCGAAGCTCAGGCGGTGCGGCGCAGGCCGCCAAGGCCGCGAGTCGCTGCGTGCCGGCGCCAGCGCGCGGCACGCGATTCGCGGGTGCGGCCGAGGGCGTCGGCATGGGCGCGCGGCAAGTGGCCGCGATCGTATCATTCGGCGCCGCCGACGGCTGGCCGCTTCGTGAATCACCTGTCCTACGCGTTGTACCTGCCGCCGAGAACTGCGCTTGGGCCGCTGCCGCTCGTCGTCATGCTGCACGATTGCAAGCAGAACGCCGACGAGTTCTCGCAGGGCACGCGGATGAACCTGCTCCCGGACAAGTACGGCTTCGCAGTGCTGCCCGAACAGTCGAAGCACGAGCATGCGCATCGCTGCTGGCACTGGCGACGATTCAGGCAGCGGCGGAGGGGAGCGAGGCGGCGTCGATCGTGTCGTTCGTCAAGGCGTCGTCGCCGAGCACGATCTCGATGCCGAGCGCGTGTATCGGGCGGGCATGTCGGCGGGCGCCGGGCTGGCGGCGCTGCTCGCGATCCGTTATCCGCAGATTTTCGCGGCGGTCGGGCTGCATTCGGCCGGTGTTCGGCGAGGCAGTCGGCCATTGGCGCGATGGATGTCATGCGGCGCGGCAGCCGCCCCGACCCGATCTCGCTGATCGATGCCGCCATCGACGTCCGCGACTATCCCGGCATGCCGGCGATCATCGTGCACAGCGAACTGGATTCGGTCGTCACCGCCGCAAACGCGGAGCAGTTGACCAGACAGTTTCTGCGCCTGAACAACTTCGTCGATGCCGCCGGCGAACGCCGCGCAGGCGAGGCGCTGCAGGACACGAATCCCGACGGCGTGGTCAGCGATTACATCAAAGAATGGGCGGCGCGTCGTGAAGACTTCGATCGTACGCGGACTCGGCCATTCCTGGGCGGGCGGCGACGATACGGTCGCGTTCAATTTGTCGAAGGGGCCAGATTCGTCGGCGGTGATGTGGGAGTTCTTCAAGCATCAGCGACGTCCGAGCGAGGTCGGGCGTGACGCCTTCGTCGCTTGATCTTGCGTAACCGTTACCGGTTCAGCGTTTCATCTATTGAAATTTAGTCTTTATTTAGTATCAGTCTTCTAGCGTCTGGGGCTGGTGTTGTATAAGGTATAAGGGATTACCCTATAATTACATTAATAGGTAGTAACCCTAGTATTCAACAAGCGAGGCCCACCATGTTCGTGCTCAGCCGCATTTTCCTGTTCCTGACCAAGTCTGCCGATCAACCGTGAGCGCGACGACGCGTATCTCGCCGAAGCCACGGATATCTACGATCTTGAATATCGCATGAAGACGCTGGACAAGCGCAAGGTCGCGCTCCAGCCGTCGTGGATGTCGAGCTAAGCTCAAGTCGCTTAGTCGATAGACAGGCTCAGAAGAAAAACCGCCGTGTTCGCAACACGGTGGTTTTTTTTGTTTGTGCCGCCAATGCGAAAACGCTGGCTTTCGAGCCGGCGTTTTTTATTTCGTCATTGCGTGCGCGTGAGGTTCAGGCCAGTTTGACGCGCACATCGACGTTGTTGCGCGTCGCGTTCGAGTACGGGCAGACCTTGTGCCCCGTATCGACTAGTGCTTGCGCTTCGCGCCTAGTCAATGCCCGGCAGCGCGATACGCAGTTCGATATCTAGCTTGAAGCCGCCCGCGTCGTTCGGGCCGACGGCCGACATCCGCCGTGACCGTCGTATCGGCCGGAATGGTCTTCTTCTGCTGGCCGGCAACGAATTTCATCGCCGACAGGAAGCACGCCGAGTAGCCCGCCGCGAACAACTGCTCCGGATTCGTGCCCGGGCCGCCCAGTTCCTTCGGTGTGCTCAGCTTCACGTTCAGTTGCTCGTCGAATGACACGGCGCGGCCATCGTGACCGCCGGTGCTGGTTGTCGTTGCCTTGTACAGAATGTGCTCATCGCTTTTCTCCTGGTTCGTCGCACTGAGGGGAAGGGTTCGGTTTGCTCTTGCTTGCTGGTCATCGCTGCGTCGACCACAGATATAAATATATCGCGATATTAATTATTATACAAATTAAATTTTCGCGATCACGCTACCAGTAGGGCGCCGCTATCGGAAAATCAGGAGTCGATGTGGTCGTTCAACGTCGCGCGAAGGAGAACGAGATCGCCGCGCAGGCGCAACAGGCCGTCCAAGTCGGAACCCGAGGCGCAGAAGATCGATGTGGGAATGTCCTTGGCGGATTGCCGGAGGTTGCGGCCCGCGCCGGTCAGGCGGATATGCACCTGACGCTCGTCCGCTGTGCTGCGCGTGCGTTCGACGTAGCCTTGCGCTTCGAGATGTTTGAGGAGCGGGGTCATCGTGGCGGAATCGAGCGACAGGCGCGTGGCGATTTCCTTCACGGTCAGGCCGTCGTTTTCCCACAGAACCAGCATCGAGAGGTACTGCGGATACGTTAGCCCGAGCTTTTCCAGTAATGGCTTGTAGGCCTTCGTCATCGCGAGCGATGTCGAGTACAGGGCGAAGCAGAATTGCTGATCGAGTTCGAGCGGGAAATCGTCGGGCGAGGTCATGGCGAAGCGCGGCGGTCGCGTCGAAAAGGCCGTGGGGCCGATGACATTAGTGAATGAAAGGGACTTCCCCGTCCCGAGGCTGCGGCGGAAGCTGCGAATCGGCATCAATGTTCCATGATGAAGTCTCGACCTTCATCAACACCAACAAGAGGGGAGGTCCATACCAATTGTCACCGTCGGAATCGATCTTGCCAAGCATATGTTCGCCGTTCACGGCGTGGATGTAAATTCCTTCGCGCGCGAAGGAATGCCGCGCCCGGCGCGTCCGCGTCGGGGATGTCCGGCGTGTCGGGCGACTGCACGCCGAAGCAGCCGCGATACGTCGCGTAGAAGGAGCAATACAGGGCAGTCGTCACGAGGATGGACGCGGACATCAACACGGCGAACGCCTTTCCTGGCCGAGGCCGAGCGCCTGCATCAGCGCGGTTAGCCCGAACGACACCGCGAGCGCGACCGCGATCCAGATCACGCCGTAGAGCACGAACGCACCGCGATTGCGCCAGCATGACACGAGGCTGAAGAACAGCGCTTTCGCGGGCGGAATGTCGTGCCACGCGACGAGGATCAGCGCGAACCAGAACAACATCGCGACGGGCAGATAGCAGAGCATCGCCACCAGCACGGCGCCTAAGTTGAAGCTCTTCGCGACGGTTTCCGTGTCGCCCGCGGGTGCGTCGCCCATCATTAGGCCGAGCAGCGTGCCGCCGTCGACGAGCGCGAACACCGCGAAGATCACCGCCATCGCCACGATATACAGCGCGCCGAGCATCAGCAGCCGTCGCGCGACGCTCGCGCCGTAGGAGCGAAAGCCATCGACGAGAAATGGTCGGCCAGACCGGCTTGCCCGCGATCGTGTTGCGGCACGCCACCATGAAAGCCGACCGCGATGCCCGGAATGAACAGCAGCGGCAGGAACGGCCCGATGAGCGGCACGCGCGAGATCAGCGTCATCACGAACAGATACGCGAAGAACACCGTGAGGAATGCAAACGGATTGCAGCGAAACAGCCAGAGGCCCTGGCGGAACCACACATAGCCGGTCTTGGCGGGAACTTCGATGAGTCGCATGTCGCTGGTTATCGATGAACGGAAGAGGCGCGATAGTCGGCGCCATTGTCGAGGGAAGCAGCGGGTTTGACGCGTTCGCGCAGAATGCGTTCGAAATGGCCGGGATCGTGCGTCTTCAGCATCTGCGCTTCGCGCGGGCGATGGAAGTCATAGAGGCGCGACACCCAGAAGCGCATCGCGCCGGCGCGCAGCATGTCGTTCCAGTGGCGCTCTTCTTCCGGCGTGAACGGGCGCACGGTCTGATACGCGTGCAGCAGCGCATCGACGCGAGCTTGATCGAGCACGCCGGTCGCAAGGTCGATGCACCAGTCGTTCACCGTCACGGCGACATCGAACAGCCATTTGTCGACGCCCGCGAAGTAAAAATCGAAGAAGCCGCCCAGCCGCGCGTGCTCGATGCCATGCGCAAACAGCACGTTGTCGCGAAACAGATCGCAATGGCACGGGCCGCCCGGCAACGACGCGTAATCCGCCGTGCCGAAGAACGCGCTCTGATGCGCAAGTTCGGTTTCGATCAGCTCGCGCTGCGCATCGCTCAGAAAGTCGATGATCGACGGCACGTTTTCCTGCCACCATGCGAGGCTGCGCAAATTCGGCTGATGCTCGTGGAAGTCGCGCCCCGCGAGATGCATGCGCGCGAGCATTTGTCCAATCTCGATGCAGTGATCGGGCGTCGGCGCGAGTTCCGGCGCGCCTTCCAGCCTGGTGACGATGGTCGCGGGCTTGCCTTTGAGTAGCGCGAACAGCGCGCTGTCGCGGCGCGGCATCGGATCGGGGACCGGCACGCGGTGCGAGGCGAGATGACGCATCAGATCGAGATAGAACGGCAACTGCGCAGCCGTGAGCTTCTCGAAGATTGTCAGCACGTATTCGTCGTGCGTGGTCGTGAGAAAGAAGTTGCTGTTCTCAATGCCTGACTGGATGCCGCGAAACTCGACGACGTCGCCGAGATCGTAGTGTTGCAGCCAGTCGCCGAGTTCGGTGTCAGTGACGGGGGTAAAGACGGCCATGCGGGAGGACTTCGGTCAGGTTGAGCGGCGCGCGGGTCGTGGGCGCTAGGCTTGTCGATACGCGGGTTAGCCGGCTCATGGCGAGCGGGCACGGCGATTCCTACGGGTTCAATAATGCAGGTTGATGGACGGCAAACGCGTGCTCACCTTGCCGTTGTTGCGCACTTGTGGCGAGGTATCGGCGGGGCGCTCATCTGATAACGCGTGCCGAAGTTCGAATGCACGTTGATCTCGACTGGCTTGCCCTTGTCGCGATACTCGGTGATTTCCGTGCCGTTGGTGCTCAATTCGTGGAAGCTCGGCGTGCGCGGCGGGGAAATCTCCACCTTCGAACTGACGTTGGCGGGCGGACGGTTGATGGCCTTCAGATCGGGAAGGCCCGCGGCTTCTTCCGTTGACATGGGCGGCTGCGCCTGAGGTGCGTTCGGCTGAGCGAGCGCGCCGAAACTTGCGGCGGCGAGGACTGTCGCGGCGGCAGCGGAAAGAAGCGGCTTCATGATGGTTCTCCAGACGATCGCGCGATTCTAGCAAATCGCACTTCCGGCAACGCGCAAACTGCTCCAGAACGCCTTATTTTGCGCCGCTTTCGGCAAATCGGCCCGACGATTCGACATGCTCTTGTAGCGGCGACTCGGCTGCATGCCGACCGCACTCATCCGAGCATGGGCTTCATGGCCCACACATTCTTCCGTGTTAATATCTTTTGAATAACGAGGGCACCGGAACATATATATACAAGATCATGACAAACGACCGGACACAAAGCACACAGGGCACGCCAGCCAATGATTTCCCGACCGAATCCTTCGACGATCCGGTCGCCGCCGTCTCGCGGCTGTCGGCCATTTACGAAGCGAACACCGCCTTTCTGCGCGATGCCTTCGCGCGCTACCGACGCGGCGAGCACTTCAAGCATCGCATGCGCGCGTGCTATCCGTTTGTGCGCGTGCGCACCGAGATCGCCACGCAGATCGATTCGCGGCGCTCTTACGGATTCGTGGCGGGGCCGGGCATCTTCGAGACCACGCTCACGCGGCCCGATCTGTTCGGCGACTACTACCGCGAGCAATTGCGGCTGCTTGCGAAGAATCATCACTTGGGCATCGAAGTGGGCGTGTCGGCGCAGCCGATTCCGATTCACTTCGCATTCGCGGAAGGCATTCATCTCGAAGGCGATCTCGACCGCGACCGATTGCTCGCGATGCGCAATATCTTCGACACGCCGGACCTCGCGCTGCTAGACGATCGCATCGTCAACGGCACGTACGAACCCGCGCCGGGCGAGCCGCATCCGCTCGCACTGTTCACGGCGGCGCGGGTGGATTTCTCGCTGAATCGGCTGAGGCATTACACGGCGACGTCGCCCACGCATTTTCAGAACTACGTGCTGTACACGAACTACCAGTTCTATATCGACGAGTTCGTGAAGCTCGGCCGCATGATGATGTCGCGTGCCGACGATAAAGAGACGCGCGCGCATCGCAGCGAATATTCGTCGTTCGTCGAGCCGGGCGATGTCATCACGTACAACGCGAATCTCGGCGAGCAGCCGGAAGAGGGCGTGCCGCCTGCGCGTCTGCCGCAGATGCCCGCGTATCACCTGAAGCGCGCGGACGGAAGCGGCATCACGATGGTGAACATCGGCGTGGGACCGTCGAACGCGAAGACCATCACCGATCACATCGCCGTGTTGCGGCCGCATGCGTGGATCATGCTCGGGCACTGCGCGGGTTTGCGCAACACGCAGCGTCTTGGCGACTACGTGCTCGCGCATGGTTATGTGCGCGAGGATCATGTGCTCGATGACGATCTGCCCTTGTGGGTGCCGGTGCCGGCGCTCGCCGAAGTGCAGGTTGCGCTGGAGCGCGCGGTCGCACAGGTGACGCAGCTCGAAGGTGTCGAGCTCAAGCACGTGATGCGCACGGGCACGGTGGCGAGCGTCGATAACCGCAACTGGGAGTTGCGCGATCATCGTGAGCCGGTGCGGCGTTTGTCGCAGAGTCGCGCGGTGGCGCTTGACATGGAAAGCGCGACGATCGCGGCGAACGGGTTCCGTTTTCGTGTGCCGTACGGGACGTTGTTATGCGTATCGGACAAGCCCTTGCATGGCGAACTGAAACTGCCCGGCATGGCGGATCAGTTCTATCGCGCACAGGTGGATCAGCATCTGCAGATCGGCGTGAAGGCGATGGAACTGCTAAGAGAGAATGGCTTGTCGAAGCTGCATAGCCGGAAGTTGAGGAGCTTTGCGGAAGTGGCGTTTCAGTAAGAAAGCCAGCGTCCAAAACGCAAAAAGCCGCGCGATTCGCACGGCTTTTTGCATTCAAGGCTCGATAGCCTTAGAGATAAAACATCCGGTCATCATCCGACTTGCTTTCCGCCGGTTGCTCGACCGTATCCTCACGATCTTCATAGAACGCGAGCACCGCATCGGAGCACCTGATCGGGATCATCGATCACCTTCATCAAATCCAGATCCTTCTCGCTGATCACGCCGTTGGTCAGCAGCGTATTATTCTTGAACCAGTCGAGCAGACCCGCCCAGAACTCCGCGCCGACGAGCACGATCGGCACATGGCGCGACTTCTTCGTCTGAATGAGCGTGAGCACTTCGGCCAGTTCGTCCAGCGTGCCGAAGCCGCCGGGCATCACCACGACCGCATCCGAGTTCTTCACGAACGTAACCTTGCGCGTGAAGAAGTGACGGAAGCGCAGCGAAATGTCCTGCCACTGGTTGCCCGATTGCTCATGTGGAAGTTCGATGTTCAAACCCACCGACGGCGACTTGCCCGCATGCGCGCCTTTGTTCGCCGCTTCCATGATGCCTGGGCCGCCACCGGAAATGAGGGCGAAGCCTGCATCGGAGAATTTCTGCGCAATTTCGATAGTGCGCTGATAGTACGGCGACTCGGGTTTAAGCCGCGCGGAACCATAGATGCTGATGGCAGGGTGGATCTCCGAGAGGTACTCGGTCGCTTCGATAAACTCTGCCATAATCGTAAACATCTGCGCACGATGCGCGAGCCTTTTTGGCCATCGCGCGCTCTTGAGCTGAGA
>JAQFVJ010000133.1 GCA_029439525.1 Caballeronia sp. BR6202001591004 | reverse complement strand
CTCTCATGACCTCAACTTCCTGAACCGCCCGGTGCGGACCCGCGCCGGGTGGTGTGGCAAGGGGGCACAGTCAGCGTTGACTGTCCCCTATGGCGATTCGTCTGCGGTTTTTGAATTTTTCCTGATTCGCCGCGTCGTCGCTCAGACCGCGGCGTCGGCGCGCCGACGCCTGTTCCTCAGGTTCGACGAGGTCAGCGTTCAGCGGGATCGCATAGTCCTTCATCACGTAGTGACGGGCGTCCATAGGCGAGGAGAGGAGGTTTTGCTGGTCGCCGTGCCGGGATCGAATTCGAGGGCCGAAGCGAATTCGGTTGCCGGGGTGATCGACGGTGCGGCGAGCGACTTCAACCATTGCGCGATACGCTTGAGTTGGGTCATCACCCAATTACCTCCATTTTACGATTCGATTGCCATTTCCTCCATCTTGCTTAATGCCGGAGAATCGGGCAAGGCGAGTATACACTTACGTTTCGAATGATTCTGTTACTAGCCGAGCCGGGTAGAATTTTCCACTGTCGAATTTCCGTTTGGTTCACATGTGATTTTAATACTTGCGGAGGCGCGGACTGTGTGAAGCGATTTAACGACGTAGGTGATCGATTGAGATTAACTTGCGTTGGCTCGACATTATAAAAACATATAAGCACGGCGACGCAAATAACGTTGCGCGATTAAATGAAAATAAATGCCTTTCCGATTGTAGAAAATCGAGCCGAATTTGCAGCGCCAGGGCGGTCGCTTCGAGTCGCGCGGCGCGGTTCCACGAGGGTGTATGCGGACCGCGCGTCGACGTCGTGTCGACTTTCGGCTCTGACGGTGCCTCAAAGGAGAATGCCGAGGGCGACAGTGAGCAGCGAAAACAACAATTGTGAGCGCAAGAGGCATAGGGTTATCAGCAGTTGCGCCGCGCATGAAATTACAAGGTGAGATGAAGGAATTCCGTGGCGACTTAAAATCGAGCGAAACATAGCTCGATAAATAAATCGACCGTAAATTAGTACATACACTGTATATTGTAAGAACGGCATTTCTATCCTGAACAATCTACCGATCGCATAGGCTGCATAAATATGCGAGCCGATTCGATGCCTCCCGCGTGCGTTAGAATGAGTTGATCGCATGTCCGCCGGGCGCCTTTGTGTCAGCGGATCACGCAAGTCTTTCGAATTCGCTTCCGTCGTCCTCGATGTTACCCGACGCACTCCAGGATTTCCCGTTTCCCGCCGATCCCATTGTTTTCGTGGATCTCGAAACGACTGGCGGCACGTTCGGCGTGGACAGGATCACGGAGATTAGCATCGTCGAAGTCGGGCCATCCGGGATGACGCAGTGGACATCGCTCGTCAATCCGGGTATGCCGATTCCGTTGTTCGTCCAGCAGTTGACGGACATCACCAACGACATGGTGCGCAACGCGCCGACCTTCGCAGAACTGGCGTCGGGCCTGCTCCAGCGAATGAACTGCCGGCTGTTCATCGCGCACAACGCGCATTTCGATCACAGCTTTCTGAAGGGCAAGTTCAAGCGCCTCGGCATGCGCTTCGCGCCGGACGTGCTCTGCACCGTACAGTTGTCGCGCGCGGTTTATCCGGCGGAAAGTCGTCACGAGCTCGATGCGCTTGTCGAGCGTCACGCGCTGGTGCCGTTCGCGCGTCACCGCGCACTCGCGGATGCCGATCTGCTCTGGCAGTTCTGGCAGCACCTTCATTGTGCGCATGCGCCGGACGTGCTGCCGTGCGCATCTCGATCGCGTCACGCGCCGCTTCCAGCTCGCCGAAGCACAGATGGTCGCGGTCTTGTGTCCCGCGCACAATCGCGTGCCGAAGTCGCGCGCCGCCGATTCGCGCGGCGCGCCGTGGCCGTATGCAGGCGCGATCGCCATCGAGGAGCGCGACGCGGCGATGGGCGAACGCGCGTGGCATGTGATCGACGTGTGGTGTTATCTCGGCACCGCGAGCACGCTTGCCGAAGCCCGCGCGCTTCGTCCGGCCGATGACGCGTCGCCGTCGTTTCAACTCGCGGTGTTTCGCATTCTTTCGGAGAAGCTCGCGCGGGGTCTCGCGGTGACGCCGCTCGGCCTCGCTTCGCCGCTCGTAAGCGTCGTTTGAATTAACCTACCGCGCCCATGCCGCCCGCGGTGCACACATGCGACAGCGCGTGCGTGAGCGGCTCGTTCATTGGCGAGTCGTAGCGCGTCAGATGCTTCCAGCGCGCCACGCTATCCGCAAGACGCACCTGGCAGTCGTCGGCCTGACGGATCGGCTCGACACGCGCGAGGGCGCTCATCAGCGATTGCGTGAGCCGGTCGAGTTTCGGACGCGTGTCCTTGGCGAGATCGGGCGGCGATCCTTCGGGCGCGGCCTTCACGGCGTGCCAGCTTGCGAACAAGGCGCTCTGCACGTCCTTGCTCGCATCGATCTGATCGCGGAAGAACTGCCGCGCGAAGTCGGGATCGATCTGCGCAGCGCGCGCCTTGTCCTCGACCTGCTTCAGCAGCGTGGCTTCGCGCGGTTCGTCGGTGATCGGTTCGTGACGTGCCCACTTGTAGCGCGCGACCGGTCCGGCGAGCGCGAGACGTTGCGAGACGAGTGCGATGAGATTGGTGAACGCGGTGTCGTCGCCATCGGCATGCGCGGGGGCGCTGATCGAGCACGACAGGGCGAGCGTTGCGACGAGAGTGGAGAAGGGAAGTCGACGGCGCATCGGACTATGTCGGCAAAAGCGCCAGCATATCAGCCACGTTCAAGCGAAAGGGAGCAGCGAGGAAGAACGGAGAACAGGCGGCGCCACATGGCTGCTCACGAGAGTGTCATGAGCGAAGGGGGTACGACAATTCCTGAGCCATGAAAGAGGGCCTTGCGGCCCGCGCGCACCGGGCGTCGTGAACACGACGGCGCCGTGAACGACGTTCAGTGCGTCCGCCTTCTTATTTGGACGATGCCGATTTGCGCTGTTCATCGAAGAACGCGCGCACGTGCTCGGGCAACTCGGTTGCGAGAAACTCGACCGCCACCGGATCTGTGTCGGGGCATTGCACTTTGTCGGGCGTCGGGATTTTCGTCGGTTTTGCGTCCATGATTCTCTCCTCTGATAACAACAGCAATTTCGACTTCGACTACCTGGGCGTGAGCAGTCCCTTTTTATGCCGCTGCTTCACGCTGAAAAGCCAAATACGGTTTCCTGATAAAGGTGTTATCCGATCGACAATGCGCCAACTTGAGCGGATGCATCGCGTTATTGCTCACGCTGCATGATCGTTCGTAATCGGACTGGCGGATCCCGGTAATGACCATCGTTAATCCGCCTTCACGGAAAAGTATTAAGTCGCTTACGAGTGCTGCCCGCGAAGCTGCGCGGGGCGTGGCTCGGCGAGGAACGGCTTCATCGCACACTAATACTGTAGCTTTTCCTCTTTGGATATAACGATACCGGGAAACACGCGTTGACGCTCTCGATGGTGCAGAGCGCGAAATGCTTCGTTATTGTACGAAAGCGCACATAAAGCGCAAATCGAACAAGTGCATGTCGCAAACGTGAAATCGAATTGGGCGATTCGCTGTGGTTGCGCAAGTTAAGAGACGATCGTCCTGCGGCGTTGCATTAAGCGCACAGCACGCGAAAGAGGAAAAAGAGGAAGAATACAGGACAAAGCAAAAGCCCGCTTTCATGAACGCGGGCTTGTCTTTGCCCGCAGCTTTGATGCTGTGAATCTTGTTTGGTGCCGGAAAGAGGAATCGAACCCCCGACCTTCGCATTACGAATGCGCTGCTCTACCGTCTGAGCTATTCCAGCATCAAAAAACAATAGTATAGCGACGCTATTCTCGTTTCCGCAAGCCCCTGAATCAAATTCTCTTTTCGTGATGATAGCGGGTCACGCGATCGACTTCGTTCTTCGAACCGAAGAACACCGGCACGCGCTGATGCAGACTCGTCGGCACGATATCGAGGATGCGCCGCTCGCCGTTGGTAGCAGCGCCGCCCGCCTGCTCGACGATGAACGCCATCGGATTCGCTTCGTACATCAGGCGCAGCTTGCCGGGCTTCGACGGGCCGCGCTTGTCGGCCGGATACATGAAGATGCCGCCGCGGCTCAGGATGCGATGCACGTCCGCGACCATCGATGCGATCCAGCGCATGTTGAAGTCTTCCTTGCGCGGGCCGTCCTTGCCTTCGTTGAGTTCGCTGATGTAGCGCTGAACCGGCTTGTACCAGTGACGCGCGTTCGATGCGTTGATCGCGTATTCGCGCGTCTCGGTCGGGATCTTCATGTCACGCTGTGTGAGCACCCACGAACCGAGTTCGCGGTCGAGCGTGAAGCAGTTCACGCCGTAGCCCGTTGTCAGTACCAGCACGGTTTGCGGGCCGTACACCGCATAGCCCGCTGCGACCTGCTGCGAACCCGGCTGCATGAACGCCTGTTCGCTCGGCTCGACGCCGTCCGGGCAGCGCAGGACGGAGAAGATCGTGCCGATCGACACATTCACGTCGATGTTCGACGAGCCGTCGAGCGGATCGAAGGTCAGCAGATAATTGCCCTTCGGATAGCGATTCGGAATCGGGAAGATCTTTTCCATCTCTTCCGATGCCATCGCGGCCAGATTGCCACCCCATTCGTTGGCTTCGAGCAGGATTTCGTTCGACATCACGTCGAGTTTTTTCTGCACTTCGCCCTGGACGTTCTCGCTGCCGGCGGTGCCGAGCGCATCGCCCAGCGCGCCCTTGCTCACGTGAAAGCTGATCTGCTTGCACGCGCGCGCGATGACTTCGATCAGAATACGCAGGTTGGCCGGAAGATTTTGGTGTTCGCGCTGCTGCTCGATCAGATACTTGGTGAGCGTAGTGCGGCTTGAAATGGAGGACATGCGAGACTCCGTGAGCGTTAGACGAATATTCACGATTCTAACCGCTCGGACTCGCCGTTCCATGTGACGCGTCCGGCATCAGACGCCATAAGCGAGAACGGCCGCCGCGCAGGAACTTCGCGCGGCGGCCGTTAAACAGCGGAAAGTCGTGACGAAACAGCGTGAACCGGCGATCAGGCGGCGAGCGCTTTCTCTACGACTTCGCGCACGTCACGCGATTTGGCCTTCGATGCGACTTCACTTAATGCCGCGTGCATCTTTTCGCGCAGATTCGGCGTGAAACGGCGCCACAGCTCCAGTCCGCGAGCGAGCCGTGCCGCGACCTGTGGATTCAGCGCGTCAAGTGCGATCACCTGTTCTGCCCAGAACTGGTAGCCCGAGCCGTCGGCGGCGTGGAACTGCGCCGGGTTGCTGCTACAAAAGCTGAAAATCAGCGAGCGCGCGCGGTTCGGGTTCTTGATGTTGAACGCCTGATGTTGCATCAGCTTGCGCACAATCTCGATCACCTTGCGGTCCGGTCTGCCGCGTTGTGTCGCCTGCAGCGCGAACCACTTGTCGATGACGAGCGCTTCCTTCTCGAAGCGACGATAGAAGTCTTCGAGCGCGGCATCGACGACGGTCGGATCGGCGCCCTTGGTCGCGCTGGCGAGCAGCAGCGCGGACAGCGCCGCCGAACGATCGGTCATGTTGTTTGCGCTGTCGTACTGCGCCTGCGCGAGCTTCACGGCGTCGCTCGGATCGTCGGTCTGCGCGAGATAGGCGAGCGCGAGGTTCTTGAGCCCGCGCTTGCCGGCGTCCTCCGGCGTCGGACGATATTCGCCCGGCGTGCGGTTGGCTTCATACAGCGCGAGCCACTTGTCGCGCAATTGCGTCGCAAGCCGGCGGCTCATGAACATGCGCGCGGCATGCACGGCGGCGGGATCGGACACGCTCATCTGCTCGGCGAGATAGCTTTCGGACGGCAGCATCAGCGCGAGTTCGCGGAAGGCGGGCGTGAGTGTGGTGTCGTCGAGCACGCGCGCGAACGCGGCGATCACGTCATCGCCGATGCTGACGCCCTTCGCCGTGCGCCCGGCGAGCGCTAGCAGTTCGCGCGTCGCGAGCCGCTGACCGGCTTCCCAGCGGTTGAACGGATCGCTGTCGTGCGCGAGCAGGAAGGCGAGCTGTTCGTTCGTATAGTCGAATTCGACGATCACCGGCGCCGAGAAATTGCGCAAGAGCGAAGGCAGCGGCGCCTCATTCACATCGACGAAGGTGAACGACTGCTCGCGCTTGGTGAACTCGAGCACGCGCGTCGTGCCCGACGGTTCCTGCTCGCCTTCGCGACGCAGCGGCAGATCCGCGCCGTTCGCGCCGAGCAGGCCGACCGCGAACGGAATCAGCAGCGGGCCTTTCTGCGTCTCGCGAGCGGCTTCGGAGCCGTCGCCGTAGCTTTGCGACAGCGTAAGCGTATAGCGCTTGTTCGCGGCGTCGTACTTCGCGCGCACCGACACGCGCGGCGTGCCCGCCTGGCTGTACCAGCGCTCGAACTGCGCGAGATCGCGATGGTTCGCATCGGCCATGGCAGCGCGGAAATCGTCGCAGGTCACGGCTTGTCCGTCGTGCCGCTGGAAGTACAGGTCCATGCCACGCCGGAAGCCGTCCCGGCCAAACAGCGTCTGATACATCCGCACGACTTCCGAGCCTTTCTCGTAGACGGTCATCGTGTAGAAGTTGTTGATCTCGACGTAGCTTTCGGGACGCACCGGATGCGCCATCGGGCCGGCGTCTTCGGCAAATTGCATCTGGCGCAGCACGCGCACGTCCTCGATGCGCTTGGTCGCGCGCGCGGCGGCACTGGCCGCGCCGTCCATGTCGCCCGCGGCCATGTCGGTGGAAAATTCCTGATCGCGGAACACCGTGAGCCCTTCCTTCAGGCTCAGCTGGAACCAGTCGCGGCAGGTGACGCGGTTGCCCGTCCAGTTATGGAAGTACTCGTGGCCGACCACGGATTCGATATTGGAAAAGTCGATATCGGTGGCCATTTCCGGATTTGCGAGCACGTACTTCGTGTTGAAGATGTTGAGGCCCTTGTTTTCCATCGCGCCCATGTTGAAGTCGCTCACCGCGACGATCATGAAGCGGTCGAGATCCAGTTCCAGACCGAAGCGCTTTTCGTCCCAGCGGATCGAATGGATGAGCGAGTCCATTGCATGACGTGTCTTGTCGAGATCGTGCGGCTCGACCCAGACCTGCAGGAGCTTGTCTTTGCCCGAGCCGGACTTGATGCGATCCTCGATGCACACCAGCTTGCCCACGATTAGCGCGAACAGATAGCTCGGCTTCTTGAACGGGTCTTCCCACTTGGCGAAGTGCTGGCCGTCCGGCAGATCGCCTTCCTCGATCAGATTGCCGTTCGACAGCAGCACCGGGCAGGCTTCCTTGTCGGCGCGCAGGGTGACCGTGTAGGTCGCCATGACATCCGGCCGGTCGAGGAAATAGGTGATGCGGCGAAAGCCTTCCGCCTCGCACTGCGTGAAGAAGTTGCCGCTCGAGACATAAAGTCCCGAAAGCGTGGTGTTGGCGGGGGGATTGCAAATGTTCTCGATGACGAGTTCGAATTCGCCCGCCGCCGGAATATTGCCGATCGACAGTCCGTTATCGCTTACACGGACATCCGTGCACGCGACGCCGTCGATGGCCGCGCTCACGAATTCCAGCTGCTCACCGAGCAGTTCGAGGCGCGGTGCGTTGCTTCGCGCGTCGGGATTGCGATGCAGCCGCATCGTGTTCCGAACGACGGTGCGCGCCGGCACGAGATCGAACTCGAGCGCGACGGAGTCGATCAGGAACGCGGGCGGCGTATAGTCCTCACGGCGGATCACAGCGGATGCGGTGGTTGCGTTCAATGCGGTGGTTGCGTTCATGTTGGCCATGGCAAGATCGTTTTGTATGAGTGAAGGCGCGCGCTTTCTTCTCGTGAACGGTACGAAGGCGGGCACGAAAGCAGGCGCAGCCGGTCAAATTATTGTACAAGCCGTCCGGAGATCGTGAATCGGGCTGCGAAAACGCGTAAAAAGAGTGGCCCCATCATAATCGAACGCCGTTGCGTGCGTCTTGCACGCCGCGGCGGCGCTATCCATAAACGGGCAGGGCAGTTACCGAGGTGAGGATGACCATGAGGTTTTCGATCAGATCAGGCGCGCTCGCGCTATGCGCGCTGTGGCTCGCGGGCTGCACGACCTACGTGCAGACGCAGGTCACCGCGTTCTCTAACTGGAACGGCAACGCCAGCGACGCCACGCGAACCTACGCGTTCCAGCGCAACGGCGAGCAGCAGAACAGCATCGAGCAGACGACCTACGAGACGCTCGTCGCGGGCGAATTGTCGAAGTACAACTTCAGGCGGCAGGTGGCGGACGCGAGCGCGCGGTATCAGGTGTCGCTCGCCTACTCCGTGCGCGGCGACCTGGTGACCGTGCGCCAGCCGGTCTACTACGATCCGTGGCTGATGTACGGTCCGTACGGCCGCCCGTTCTGGGGGCCGTGGGGCGGCTGGGGTGGCTATGGTCCGTGGAGGCCGGCGGGCTATGTCGACCAGAGCTATCCGGTCTATATCCACGCGCTGCAGATCCGCATGACCGACCGCTCGACGGGCCGCGAAGTCTATAAGGTGACCGCCGTGAATTCGACCGACAACGCGTCGCTCTACGGCGCGATGCCGTATCTTGTCCGTAGCGCGCTTGCCGATTTTCCGCTCGGCAACGGCACGGTGCGCACGGTGACGATTCCCGTCGACAAGAGGCGGCATTCAGCAACGAAACGGCGGCGTCGATGAACTCGAATGAGCGCGTGGTGCCACCGGCGCCATCTGCATCCGCACCGAAGGCAGAGTGAGCGCGCGGCACGGTTTCGCCGCTGACGAGACCGCGCCGCAGTGACACAGCGAAGGACGGCTGAGGCACCCGGCAATTATTTCCGTTCGCTTACGGATTGCGCCGGCGACAGCCTGCGCAAGCAGCGTCACGAAAGTTTCAACAAGCGCTGTTAAGCTTGCAGAAACAGGGCTTTAAGGTAGCCTAGGACGATCCGCAATATATGCAGATTCTTCGGAATCAGGCTATATTCGCAGTCCTGACAAAATCATATCCGCCCCTTCCCAAAGCCGTGACAGAGCCCACTAAATGGGACGCTCGGCTTGCCCGCAGCCTCGTCACACCGCTTCTCGGTACGCCGGTCATGCCGAACCATCTGACGACCCTGCGCCTCGCGATCGGTCTCGGTGGCCTTGTACTATCTATCGCTCGGCCAATTCTGGTTCTGCTTGCTCGGCGCGTTGCTGATCGCGCTGTCGAATTTCGTCGATCAACACCGATGGCGAGCTCGCGCGCATCAGCGGACAGTCGAGTAAGATCGGACACTTTTTTTACGACCTCGCGTGCGATGTGCTCGTGACCGTGCTGCGCTGTTCGTCGGCATCGGTTTTTACGTGCATGTGCATCATCCGGACATGGTCGTGCCGGCGCAGTGGCTCGGCGGCATCGCGGTAGCGTTGATTTTCTTCCTGCGCATGCGTATCGAGTCGATGGTCGGCAAGTCCGGCACGAAGCAGGCGTCCATGGCCGGCTTCGAAACCGAAGACGTCCTGTACCTGCTGCCGCTCGTGACGGTCGTCAATGGCATGACGCCGTTCCTGATTGCCGCCGCCATCGGCGCGCCGCTGTTCGCTGTGTATGTCGCGGTGGACTACGTCCGCGTGACGCGCCGTGTGCAGCGCACGTCGTCGGTTCAGACATCGCGCGGCAGGGACAGCAATGACTTCCAGGCAGTGAGATGAGCAATACAGCAACGCCCGACAACACGGTTCTTCCCGATCAGCAGGCCGCGCCTGCGCGCCCGCTCTCTCTCTCTCTCAGCGCGAAATCGACGCGACGCTGAACCAGCGTCTCGCCGCGCTGCAGACGACAGATCAGCTTCGCAGCGAATACGACAGCCACCAGGGCTTGTTCCTCTATCTCGAGGACTTCCTGCCGCGCGACTACACCGGGCGTCTCGCCGCCGCCGTGCGGGACGTGACGCCTGCCGTGAATCGCAACTATCTTCCGGGTCCACAAGGCGGGCGGCAGCGTGAGCCGCCATATGCTCGACAAGCTCGCGCCGTTCATCGCCGATCTGTACCGATCGCCCGCGCTCATCAAGTGGCTGGAATCGGTCACGGGCGACAAGCTGCAACTCTCGCCCGCCGACGATCCGCACGCCTACGCGCTGTACTTCTACACGAAGCCGGGCGATCACATCGGCTGGCACTACGACACCTCGTGTTACGACGGTCGCCGCTATACGGTGCTGTTCGGCGTGATCGACGATTCGTCGTGCCGTCTCGATTACGAACTCCACACGAAGAATCCGGCGATTCCGGATCAGCCTGGCTCGGTGCAGTATCCGCCGGGTGCGCTCGTGCTGTTCGACGGCGACAAGCTGCGTCATCGCGTCTCGCCCCTTGGCGAAAACGAAACGCGCGTGTCGCTCACTTTCGAATACGTCACCGATCCGAACATGAAGCCCTTCAAGCGCTTCATCTCGAACATGAAGGACTCGATCGCCTATTTCGGTTCGGGCAGGTCTTTCGCCGCAAGGGCGGCGCGCGCGGGCAGGCATGAGCCGCGCAGGCACCTTCCTGCTGTCGGGCGGCGAGGTGCTGTTCGTCGCGCTGCTCGGCTGGCAAGGGTTCGGCTCGGTCGCGGCGACGCTTGCCGCGGCGAGCTGGGGGCTGGTCGCGGTCGCCGCATATTTCACCTTGTGCCGCTCATCATCGATGCCGGCGCCATCAGCATTTTCTTCGCGCGCAACGAGCGCAACGTCAATCTGAGCGATGCGCTGCTCGCGCGCTGGTCGGGCGAATCCGTCAATAGCCTGATGCCCGTCGGACAGATTGGCGGCCCGATGCTGATGGTCCGTTATCTCGCGCAGCGCGGCATGCGCGCGCGGGAACTCCTGCTTGGCGTGCCGGGCATTGTCTATCTGCATTTCGTTGAAAAAGGCTGCCAGTGCCGCCGACTTGTGCGCGTGCCGAATATCGACTGATCACTCTCGAAGGGAATACACCATGCGCGCAATCATTCTTGCGGCCGGGATGGGTTTGCATCTCGTTCAGCCCGAAGGCCAGCAAAAGCCGAAATGTCTCATGCGCTTCGGCGACGCGTCGCTGCTCGAGCGTCATCTACACTTCTTGAAGTCCGCGGGCGTCGATGAAGTCGTCTTCGTGACGGGCTTCAAGAGCGAGCAGATCGAGGCCGAACTCGATGCCATCAACTGGAAGCCTGCGACGGAAATCGTCGTCAACAACGAATTCACGCTCGGCAGCGTGCTGTCCGTGCACACTGCGCGCGACGCGATGACGCGCGGCGGCGACGTCCTGCTGATGGACGCCGAGGTGCTCTACGACGAGCGCATCTTCACGCCGCTCGTCGCGGGCGATAGCGTGAACCGCCTGCTCTGCTGATCGACCGCGATTTCGAAGCGGGCGACGAGCCGGTGAAACTGTGCATCGAGAACGGCGTGCCGGTCGAATTGCGCAAGCAGGTCGCGGCGGGCCTGAAATACGACACCATCAGCGAATCGGTGGGCTTTTTCCGCTTCGATCACGCGACGGCCATGCACCTCGCGGAAATCCTGCGCGG
>JAQFVJ010000132.1 GCA_029439525.1 Caballeronia sp. BR6202001591004 | reverse complement strand
AGCCGAGCTGATGGCCGATTGCAAGATCACGAACGTATTTACCGGGATCGCCGGCAGCCATATCCGCAGCTTCAATTCGAGCGGGATGGTCGCGATCAAGGACAAGGAAGTCACGCAGACGGATGTGGCGCGCGTCATCGAAACGGCGAAGGCGATCAACATTCCGACCGATCAGCAGGTGCTGCACATCCTGACGCAGGAATTCATTATCGACGGCCAGGAAGACGTGCGCGAGCCGATCGGCATGAGCGGTATCCGGCTGGAAGTGAAGGTGCACATCGTCACGGGCGCGGTGAGCGCGGCGCAGAACATCGTCAAGTGCGTGCGTCGCTGCGGGCTCGAAGTGAACGACCTGATTCTGCAGCCGCTCGCGTCGTCGCTCGCGGTGCTGGCGGAAGACGAGAAGGAACTGGGCGTGGTGCTCGTCGATATCGGCGGGGGCACGACCGACATCGCGATCTTCAGCGAAGGCGCGATTCGTCATACGGCGGTGATCCCGATCGCGGGCGATCAGATCACCAGCGACGTCGCGATGGCATTGCGCACGCCGACGCCGGACGCGGAAGACATTAAGGTGAGCTACGGCATCGCCAAGCAGCAGGCGTTCGCCGGTCCGGACGAGATGATCGAAGTGCCGGGTCTCGGTGAACGCGGTCCGCGCACGCTGTCGCGTCAGGCGCTGGCAGCCGTGGTCGAGCCGCGCGTCGAAGAGTTGTTCTCGCTCGTGCAACAGGTCGTGCGCGAGTCGGGCTATGAGGAATTGCTATCGAGCGGTGTCGTGCTCACCGGTGGCGCGGCGATGATGCCCGGCATGGTCGAACTCGGCGAAGACATCTTCCTGAAGCCGGTGCGCATCGGCGTGCCGGAATATGCGGGCGGTCTCGCCGACGTGGTGCGCAACCCGCGCTACTCGACCGCGATGGGTCTGCTCGCCGAAGGTCGTTCGCAACGCATGCGCGGACGCAAGGTTGCAGTCCAGAACGGTTCCATGGGGCAAGTTTTTTCTCGCATGAAAGACTGGTTTCTCGGAAACTTCTGAAGCAGTAGAAGTACATAAGCAATGCGAACTAGGATTCGCACGTGCTCAAAATATAATTTCGCGTTGGTAACGGCGGCTGATGCGCGATGAGAGGTTGCCCGATCTTTCATCGAATAACGCCGACTTTCATTCTTGACGGAGGCAACATGGATTTCGAAATGCTGGAAACGGAAACCAACGGCACGATCATCAAAGTCGTGGGTGTTGGTGGTGCGGGTGGTAACGCAGTTCAGCACATGATCAACCGGGGTGTGCAGGGCGTCGACTTCATCTTGATGAACACCGACGCACAGGCGCTCGCACGTTCGCGCGCGCCGGCAGTTCTGCAGTTGGGCATGACCGGTCTGGGCGCGGGCGCCAAGCCGGAGAAGGGCAAGGAAGCAGCAGAAGACGCACGCGAGCGCATCGCCGACGCACTGCGCGGCGCGCACATGGTGTTCATCACCGCGGGCATGGGTGGCGGCACAGGTACGGGCGCAGCGCCGGTGGTCGCGCAGATCGCCAAGGAAATGGGCATTCTGACCGTCGGTGTCGTGGGCAAGCCGTTCGAGTTCGAAGGTGGCCGTCGCATGCGCGTGGCGGAAGCCGGTTCGCAGCAACTGGAGGATCACGTCGACTCGCTGATCGTCGTGCTGAACGACAAGCTGTTCGAGGTGATGGGCGATGACGCCGAGATGGACAAGTGCTTCCAGTGCGCAGACGACGTCCTGAACAACGCAGTCGCGGGTATCGCGGAAATCATCAACGTCGATGGCCTCGTGAACGTCGACTTCGAAGACGTGAAGACCGTAATGGGCGAGCAGGGCAAGGCGATGATGGGCACGGCGACGGTGGCCGGTGTCGATCGCGCGAGTCTCGCTGCTGAACAGGCGGTCGCGAGCCCATTGCTGGAAGGTGTGGATCTGTCGGGTGCGCGTGGCGTGCTGGTGAACATCACGTCGAGCCGTTCGCTGCGTCTGTCGGAAACGCGTGAAGTGATGAACACCACCAAGTCGTATGCGGCCGACGATGCAACCGTGATCTTCGGTGCGGTGTATGACGACGCAATGGGCGACGCCCTGCGCGTGACGGTGGTGGCGACGGGTCTGGGCCGCGCGGCGAAGAAGCAGCAGCACACGCCGATGACGCTCCTGCGCACGGGCACAGACAACCAACCGATCGCGCATGCGCATCAGCCGTCGCACAACGCGTACAACACGCAGCACGGTCAGTCGACGACGAACTACGAGCATCTCGACACGCCGGCAGTGTGGCGTTCGACGCGTGAAACCGCAGCATCGCACGTACAGGCGCTGCAAGAGAAGGGCGTGGACACGTACGACATCCCGGCGTTCCTGCGCAAGCAAGCGGACTGAGCATCGCACGCTGTTTAGTGCTGAAATGGAGCGCTGAACCAGCGACAAGCGATGCCGCACCGAAGGCAGCGCCGGCACGCCAGACGCGACGAAGCAGGTTTCGCGTGGGGCGACTGTCCAAGGCCGCGTCCGGGGAAGTATCTGCGGACGCCAGGCCGTGGCCAGACGACCTCCACGAATTTGCCCCTGACGTCGAGGAAGGCGAATTGAAACCGTTTCTTGTGCGAATGCGTAGCGGCTTTGCCGCGGGACGATGCAATCGCAAGGATGTCCGAGCACTGACCAGGGAAGGACCGAGCATGATCAAGGTGGATGACACGTTGTTCGATGCGAAGCTCTTCGAGTTCATCGAAGAGGCGACTGAGGGCTGCGCTGTAGGACCGAATGCGTTCTCGGCGAGCGAGCGGGCCGGCGGCAAGCGCGTGGTGATCTTCGGATTGCCGGGCGCGCGTTTACGCCGACGTGCTCCGCCAGGCACGTGCCGAGCTATGTCGAGAAAACGGCGGACCCGCGGCCGGCATCGACGAAGTCTGGTACGTTTCCGTCAACGACGCGTTCGTCATGAGCGCGTGGGGACGCGATCTCCAAGCCACGCGGGCAAGGTGAAGATGATCACGGACGGCAGCGCGCGTTTCACTCAGGCACTCGGACTGGATCAGGATTTGACCGAGCGCGGCATGGGAATCCGTTCCCAGCGCTACGCGATGGTGGTCGACAATGGTGTGGTCAAGACGCTCAACGTTGAAGCATCCGGCAAGTTCGAAGTCAGCGACGCTTAGAGTATCCTGGCGACGTTGGGCTAAATTCAGCGGTGCGGCGTTGCCGGCGCGCAACGCTCGACGCACCCTCGTTTTCAGCGACAACTTGGGGCCGATGCCCGGAAATGCCTCCATTCCCGGCATCGGCCCGTTCTACATCGTGAATTTGTCATCGCCGGGTAACACAGGGAAACAGTTGATACGCCCTCGATTACGACGGCATGCATCGGATGGAGTATAATTTCATCTATTAAGTTTTATTAAACGATTAATTTCCTTTATAGGGAATTCGAATCGGAAAGAACAAGATCATGTTGAAGCAGCGAACCATCAAGTCCATTGTCAAAACTGTGGGAATCGGGCTACATTCCGGCCGCAAGGTCGATTTGACGCTCCGCCCCGCGCCGGCCGGCACCGGCATGGTGTTCTCGCGAGTCGATCTGCCGCAGCCGGTGGATATTCCCGTATCCGCGATGGCGATCGGCGACACCCGGCTGGCTTCTGTTCTGCAAAAGGACGGCGCGCGCGTGTCCACCGTCGAGCACTTGATGTCGGCCTGCGCGGGCCTCGGCATCGACAATCTGTGTGTCGATGTGACCGCTGAGGAAATCCCGATCATGGACGGCAGCGCGGCATCGTTCGTGTTTCTGATTCAGTCGGCGGGAATCGAAGAACAGAACGCGCCGAAGAAGTTCATCAAGGTGACGAAGCCTGTCGAAGTGCGCGATGGCGACAAATTCGTGTGTCTCGGGCCGTATTTCGGCTTCAAACTGAGCTTTACTATTGATTTTCGTCATCCGGCGGTCGACAAGACCGGTCAGGCACTGGAAGTCGACTTCGCGACCACGTCTTATGTGCGTGAAATTGCACGGGCGCGCACGTTCGGCTTCGCGCACGAAGTCGAGATGATGCGTGAACTGGGTCTGGCGCGCGGCGGCAGCATGGACAACGCTATCGTGCTGGACGAGTACCGCATCCTGAACAACGACGGTCTGCGCTACGACGACGAGTTCGTGAAGCACAAGATGCTGGACGCCATCGGGGACCTTTACGTCGTCGGTCATCCGTTGCTGGCTTCGTATTATGCCTATAAGGGCGGCCACGCGATGAACAACATGCTTTTGCGCGAGTTGCTGGCGAACGAAGACGCGTACGAGATCGTGACCTTCGAAAACACGGAGAAGGCCCCGCGCGGCTTCGCATTCGATACGCAAACGGCATTCGCCTGATCGTAGACAGGGCAATTGGCGGATAAAAAATGAGCGGCATGCGCCGCTCATTTTTTTTGCACTTTCGCCTGATGGCGCGCGGCCATTTTTGCTAGCGCTTCCTGAAGCGGCGAGGGTTCCAGCGTTTCCGCGAGTTCGTGCAGCGCGGTGGCGCCCGCCGTCGACATGCACGCCTGCTTTGGGCGCGGCGGCTCTTTCATGGCTTGCGGACGGACACGGATTCTCAGCGAATCGACCGCCCAGCCGCGCTGCTGGAGATCGGCTAAAAGACGCGGCTCGATATGACGCAACCGCGCGGCCAGCGCATTGTGCGCGGCGAACAGCGCGAGCACGCCGTCCTTGATGAACCCCGGCTCGACGTTCGTCGCGAGGTAATCCGGCAGCAGCGTCGTCAGGTCGCGCTGGAGCGCCGCGACCTGCTCGACGCCCGCACGCAGCGCGCGATACGCGTCGGTGCGATGGAGGACGTCGGCGACGGCCTGCGGCTTGCTCGGATCGACATCGCGCGGCGCATACCTTGAATTCGGAGGAAAACGGCTCATTTTTTAATCGACGGACGCTTGACGCGACGCTTCGATTGTATCGCGAGTCCATGCCGATTCCCGATGTTCGACGAGAAGCTTTCAAGCCGTTGACTGTCGTGTCCCGCCGCCCGCGCGCCCACGCCGACGAAAGGTCTGCCAAACCCGCGTGCTAAAATTCTCAATTAGATTTCACCCAAAATTGACTTAAGTCGCCGAGGTTTTCCGACCGCGGGCGCATCGTTAGAATGCACCCAGCCGAAGCCGCGATGCAGACACTGATCCAATGACGACCGGTTTCCTTCAGAAGATTTTTGGCAGTCGCAATCAGCGGCTTGTCAAGCAGTACCAAAAGACCATTGTGGCGATAAACGCCCTCGAGCCGACCGTCGAGAAATACATGGACGATCAGTTGCGCGCGAAGACGGACGAGTTCCGTCAGCGTGTCGCTGGCGGCGAGTCGCTCGACGTGATTCTTCCCGAAGCCTTCGCGGTTTGCCGCGAAGCGAGCCGGCGGGTGCTGAAGATGCGTCACTTCGACGTTCAGCTCATCGGCGGGATGGTGCTGCATTACGGCAAGATCGCGGAAATGTGCACCGGCGAAGGCAAGACGTTGGTCGCCACGCTCGCCGCGTATCTGAACGCGCTGTCGGGCCGCGGCGTGCACGTCGTCACGGTGAATGACTATCTGGCCCAGCGCGACGCCGAATGGATGGCGCGCCTGTACAACTTCCTCGGGCTGTCGTGCGGCGTCAATCTGTCGCAAATGGCGCACGAGCAGAAGCAGGAAGCCTACGCCGCGGACATCACCTACGGCACGAACAACGAGTTCGGCTTCGACTATTTGCGCGACAACATGGTCTACGAGCCGACCGCGCGCGTGCAGCGGCCGCTCAACTTCGCCATTGTCGATGAGGTGGACTCCATCCTGATTGACGAAGCGCGTACGCCGCTCATCATCTCCGGTCAGGCCGAGGATCACACCGAACTCTACGTGCGCATGAACGCGCTGCCGCCGCTGCTTGAATTGCAGATCGGCGAGGAAAAGGCGGACGGCACCGGCGTCGAGAAGCCGGGCGATTACACGCTGGACGAGAAAGCGCGTCAGGTGTTCCTCACCGAATCGGGCCATGAAAAGGCCGAGCGCCTGCTCGCCGAGTGGGGTTTGATCGGCGAGGGCGAAAGCCTTTACGCGCCGCAGAACATCACGCTGATGCATCACGTGTACGCCGCTCTGCGCGCGCACACGCTGTTCCATCGCGATCAGCATTACGTCGTGCAGAACGACGAAGTCGTGATCGTCGACGAATTCACCGGCCGCATGATGACGGGCCGCCGCTGGTCGGACGGTCTGCATCAGGCCGTCGAAGCGAAAGAGCACACGCAGATTCAGAGCGAGAACCAGACGCTCGCATCGATCACACTGCAGAACTACTTCCGCATGTACGCCAAGCTGTCGGGCATGACCGGCACGGCGGACACCGAAGCGTACGAATTCAACGAGATATACGGCCTTGAAACGGTTGTGATCCCGACCAACCGTCCGCCGAAGCGTCTCGACAAGCAGGATCAAATCTACAAGACTTCGAAGGAGCGCTACGACGCTGTGATCTGCGATATCCGCGATTGCGTCGAACGCGGCCAGCCGACGCTCGTCGGCACGACGTCGATCGAAGCGTCGGAATTGCTGTCTGATTTGCTCAACAAGGCCAATGTTCGCCACGAAGTGCTCAACGCGAAGCAGCACGCGCGCGAAGCCGCGATCGTCGCGGAAGCGGGCCGTCCGGGCGTCGTCACCATCGCGACGAATATGGCGGGTCGCGGCACGGACATCGTGCTCGGCGGTAACGTCGAGAAGCAGGCGTCGTTCATCGAGGTCGATCTGTCTATTCCCGAGAACGAGAAGGCCGCGCGCATCCAGAAGCTGCATGATGAATGGCAGACGCTGCACGATCACGTGAAGGCCGCGGGTGGTCTGCACATCATCGGCACCGAGCGTCACGAGTCGCGCCGGATCGATAACCAGTTGCGCGGCCGCGCGGGCCGTCAGGGCGATCCGGGTTCGTCGCGCTTCTATCTGTCGATGGACGATCCGCTGCTGCGCATTTTCGCGGGCGACCGCGTGCGCGCCATCATGGACCGTCTGAAGATGCCGGAAGGCGAACCGATCGAAGCGGGCATGGTCACGCGTTCCATCGAAGGCGCGCAGCGCAAGGTCGAAGCACGCAACTTCGATATTCGCAAGCAACTGCTCGAATACGATGACGTGGCCAACGATCAGCGCAAGGTGATCTATCAGCAGCGTAACGAACTGCTCGAAGCGAACGACGTGCAGGAAACCATCGCGGCCATGCGTCAGAGCGTGATCGGCGACGTGGTGCGCACGTTCGTCCCGGCGGGCAGCATCGAAGAGCAATGGGAAGCGCCCGAGCTCGAAGAAGTGCTGCGCAACGACTGGTCGCTCGATCTCGCGGTTCAGGAGATGATCAACGAGTCGAACTCGATCGATGCGGAAGAAATCTGCGAAGCCGTGCTCGCCGCCGCCGATGAAGCTTGCGAGGCAAAGGTCGCGCTGGTGGGCCGCGAGTCGTTCAGCGCGTTCGAGCGCTCGATCATGTTGCAGACGCTCGACACGCGCTGGCGCGAGCATCTCGCCGCGCTCGATCATCTGCGTCGGGGCATTCATTTGCGCGGCTATGCGCAGAAGAACCCGAAGCAGGAATACAAGCGCGAAGCGTTCGAACTGTTCGCCGCCATGCTCGATGCGATCAAGCAGGAAGTCACGCGCGTCGTGATGAACGTGCAGATTCAGTCGCCCGAGCAGCTCGAGCAAGCCGCCGAGGAATACGAGGAGAAGGGCAGCCATCTGGAGAACGTGTCGTTTACGCACGCGGACTTCAACGCGCCCGCCGCGGCTCTGACGCCGAAAAGCGCCACAGCGAACGCCGCCGCGCAGATAGTCAGTCAGGCGATGGCCAGCGCGGGCGACGACATCAGCGTGGCGACGAGCGGCGGCGACGACGTGCCGAAGGTCGGCCGCAACGACCTTTGCCCGTGCGGCAGCGGGAAGAAGTACAAGAACTGTCACGGCAAGCTGGTGTAATCTGATCGCCCGATGACATACCGAACAAGCGACGCAGCGATGCGTCGTTTGTCTTTGCAGGTCCCAACGGGGCATCGACGCATGCCCCTAAGCGTTTCACGGCGT
The DNA here is from genome assembly GCA_029439525.1 of Caballeronia sp. BR6202001591004. Classification (GTDB taxonomy): domain Bacteria; phylum Pseudomonadota; class Gammaproteobacteria; order Burkholderiales; family Burkholderiaceae; genus Caballeronia. Next base: position 2,297 of record JAQFVJ010000132.1, on the reverse strand, counting down.
CGCTCGTGTAACAGGCGGCGTCATCTTTCATCGCTCGCGTGCCGGCGCAGCCAGCCGGCATTTGCCACCCTCAGCAAGTCGTGAACATGGCCGTCAATTTCTCCTCCATCGATCCCGCAACGCTTCATCCGGTCGCCGGCGTCACGTTCGGCTGGGCCGAGGCGAATATCCGCAAACCGAATCGCAAGGATGTGCTCGTAATCCGCGTCGACGAAGGCGCGACCGTCGCGGGCGTGTTCACGCAGAATCGCTTCTGCGCGGCGCCGTCACCGTGTGGCGCGAGCATCTCGCGGCGGGTGGGCAAGGGCGGCAAGGCGATCCGCGCGCTCGTCGTGAATACCGGTAACGCGAACGCTGGTACCGGCGAGCCGGGCATGGCGCACGCGCGCGAAACCTGTGCCGAACTCGCGCGTCTCGCGGACCTCGATGCGCAGCAGATTCTGCCCTTCTCGACTGGCGTGATTCTTGAGCCACTGCCGATCGACCGCCTCAAGGCCGGCCTGCCGGCCGCGCTGGCCAACCAGCGCACTGGTTCGACGCCGCGCAAGCCATCATGACGACGGACACGCTGGCGGAAGCGGTGTCGCGCCAGGTGAAGATTGACGGCCACACGATCACGCTGTCGGGCATCAGCAAGGGCGCGGGCATGATCCGCCCGAACATGGCGACGATGCTCGGCTTTCTCGCGTTCGACGCCAAAGTCGCGCAGCCGGTGCTCGCCGAAACGGTCAAGTACGTCGCGGATCGTTCGTTCAACTGCATCACCATCGACGGCGATACCTCGACCAACGATTCCTTCATCCTGATCGCATCGGGCAAGGCGAGCCTGCCGAAAGTCACGTCGACCGATTCGCCCACATACACCACGCTGTGCGATACCGTCACCGAAATCGCGCAGGAACTGGCGCAGCTCATCGTGCGCGACGGTGAAGGCGCGACCAAGTTCATGACTGTGACGGTCGAAGGCGGCAAGGACGTCGCCGAATGCCGTCAGATCGCGTATACGATCGGCCATTCGCGGCTCGTGAAGACCGCGTTCTACGTGTCGGACCTGAATCTGGGCCGCATTCTCGCGACGATCGGCTATGCCGGCCGTGACGAACCTCGATGTCGGCAAGATCGATCTGTATCTGGACGATGTGCTCGTCGCAAAGGCGGGCGGCCGCAATCCCGCGTACAAGGAGAGGACGGCCAGCGCGTGATGAAGAAGAGCGAGATTCTGATCCGCGTGCTGCTCAGCCGCGGCAAGGCGGCGGCGACCGTCTGGACCTGCGATCTCTCGCACGACTATGTGAGCATCAACGCCGACTATCGCTCGTAAGTGACGGCGCGCAACGGAATGGACATGGACAAGCTCGAACAATTTCTCACGCGCGCCGAAGCGGTGCTGGCGCGTATCGAAGGCATGTTGCCGCCGGCGGCGCCCGATATCGACTGGGAATCCGCCGTGGCATTTCGCTGGTGCAAGCGGCAGGGGCGCGGCTTTCTGCAGCTGGTGACGGCGATCTCGCGTATCGCGCTCGACGACCTGCAGAACATCGATCGTCAGAAAGATCTGATCGAGCAGAACACGAAACAGTTCGTGAAGAAGCTGCCCGCAAACAACATGTTGCTGACGGGTGCGCGCGGCACGGGCAAGTCGTCGCTCATCAAGGCGTGCCTCAACGCGTTTGCGAAAGACGGTCTGCGTCTGATCGAAGTCGACAAGGACGATCTGCACGATCTCGGCGATATCGTCGATCTCATCTCGCAACGGCCCGAGCGCTTCATCGTGTTCTGCGACGATCTTTCGTTCGAGGAAGGCGAATCGGGCTACAAGGCGCTGAAGGTCGCGCTCGATGGATCGATCACCGCGCAGTCGGACAACGTGCTGATCTACGCGACGTCGAATCGCCGACATCTGCTGCCGGAATATATGAGCGACAACGAGACCTACAAGCACACGTCCGATGGCGAAATTCACTCCGGCGAAGTGGTCGAGGAGAAGATTTCGCTGTCCGAGCGCTTCGGCTTGTGGGTGAGTTTCTATCCGTTCAAGCAGGACGATTATCTGTCGATCGTCGGTCACTGGCTGAAGCACTTCGGCTGCGATCAGGCAGAGATAGAAACCGCGCGCGGCGACGCGCTTGTGTGGGCACTGGAGCGCGGCTCGCGTTCGGGGCGCGTCGCGTGGCAGTTCGCGCGCGACTGGTCGGGACGCAAGACGGGACCGGCGGCATGAGCGATTCGCAACACGATCTCGCACCCGATGGCCGCAAGGTGACCGAAGTCGCCGTCGGCGTGATGGTGCAAAACGA
>JAQFVJ010000131.1 GCA_029439525.1 Caballeronia sp. BR6202001591004 | reverse complement strand
CAAGGCCGACGGCATGCATGTGTTGTTGAAGAATCGCTCGCTGCTGGTGCTCGCGGCGTCGCTCCCCGCATTCAATCTCGGCAATTCGGCGATGCTGCCGCTCTACAGTCTCGCGCTGTCGGCGGCGCACTGGGCCGATCCCAGCGCCATCATGTCGGCGAACATCGTCATTTCGCAAGTGGTGATGCTGATCGCGGCGGCGTATGCGAACCGGCTGATCCGGCGCTTCGGCTTCTGGTGGATCATTCTCGCCACGCTCGCTCGCGACGCTGCCCTTGCGCGCGGTGGCGGCGGCGCTGGTCGAGCCGTCGTCGGGGATCGTGCCGGTGCAGGTCTTCGATGGCATCGGCGCGAGTTTGCAGAGCGTCGCGGTGCCCGCCTCATCGTGCATCTGCTGCCATGGCAGCGGGCGGGTGAATCTCGGGCAGGGCGGGGTGCTGGGCGTGGAGGCGGGCGCGTGCCTGAGTCCACTGCTCGGCGGATGGGTCGCGCAGCGCTTCGGCTATCCGGCAGCGTTTCTCGGGTTGTGGAGTTTGTCGATTATCGCGTTCGCGATTTGGATCAGGCATGAGCAAGGCATTCGCGGCACGTGCGATACGCGCAGCGAGGAGCTTGGGAAGCTCGATGATGCCGATTCGTCGGGGCTGTTGCCTTGATCCCGGCGCTTATCGCTCGAACCTTCTCACCGCCCTCAGAATCCCCACCAACCCGAACGACGGATTGCCCTTGCGTTCTTCCGCGAGTTCGCGCATCTGCGCATCGGATACGCCGAGCGTGCAGATGGCCGACAGCTCCTGAAAGTTGAACAGGTGCAGCATCATCGGCTGATTGATTGGCGTAGCGTTCGCTGACGCGCTTGCACAGCCGGACCTGCATGAGGCTCGACAGCCCGAAGCGCTGACGCACTTCATCGTAGGCGGTCCACATCGCCTGCTGCCGCTCCGTGGGGTAGGTCGCCGCATCGATCTCCAGCATCGCCAGACTGATCTCGTTGCCAGCCAGGATCTGCGGATCGACTTTTTTTTAGGTGTGTGCATTCGAGAGCGGGGGTCGTGTGTGTGGGACAGATGTTTTAGCGGCCTCCCGTAAGAAATCTTAAGCGGATTTGGGAAAAAACATTCGTTCGACCGCGTTCGGCGCGGCTTTTTATCGCTTGAGACCGACACAAACGTTGCCAAATGCAAGCGATGCCGACCGATTACGTTTGCTTGAGCCGTCGCCACAAAGTCGAGCGGCTGATGCCGAGTTGTTTCGCCGCCAGAGACAAATTGCCGTCGCACTGACCGATCACCTGCAACAGCCGCACGCGGTTGCGCGACTGGACCAGATCGAGCACTTCGGCCTTGTTCGCGGGCGCGGCCAGCACGTCTTCATCGTCGGAGATCGCGCGGGCGATGTCGGCGCTCGTATCAAAAGCTCCGGATGTCCCGAGCAGAACCGCGGCGCGCTCCATCACGTTCTCCAGTTCGCGCACATTGCCGGGCCATGCATGCTGCGCGAGAAACGGCGCCAGACTCTCGACGATGTGCATCGCGCTCGCCTCGAACGGCTTGCCGCCCGCGATGCGCTCGAAGAGCTTTTCCGCAAGCAGCACGATATCGCCGCCGCGCTCGCGCAAGGGCGGCGCCTGAGCCGCAGGATATTGAGTCGGTAATACAGGTCCTGCCGGAATTCGCCCGATTCTACGCGATCCTTCAGATTGCGATGGGTCGCGGCGATCACGCGCACGTCGATCGGCGTCGGCTGCACGCCGCCCAGCCGCACGACTTCGCGCTCCTGCAACACACGCAGCAAACGCGTCTGCAATGAAAGCGGCATCTCGCCGATTTCATCGAGAAACACCGTGCCCGTATGCGCCAGTTCGAACAGCCCCGGCTTGCCGCCGCGCTTCGGCGCGAATCTGCCGGTCCGCGCGCTGCACGATGCTCGCGTTCTGCACGACGAGCGTGCGCCAGAAGGAAGAAGCGCTCGCCTGAGCTCAAGGCGCGACCACGGTCATTCTGAACGGACCGCCGTTCGCGGCGGCGTGCTCGACGGCTTCGTTGATGTCGTCGAGCGCGAACACCGTGGTCTCGAAGTGATCCAGCTTAAGCAAGCTCGCGCGCACGAAGTTTGCCATGCGCGTAACCGCGTCCGGCGGATACATCCACTTGCCGCGCACCGTGATGTCGTTGCGCATGATCCACGGATAAGGCAGCGCGAGATCGTCGCCATCCAGCATGCCCACGCCGCCCATCAGCACGACGCGGCCATACGGACGCACGGCCATGACGGCGGCGCGCACGGCGCTCGCGTGCGCGGAAACAGGTCGATCACGCAATCGATCGCATCGGGCGCGGCCTGACGCATGCGTTCGCGATCGTCGCCTTCGTCGCCGCTCAATGCGACGGTGCGCACGCGATCGCCGAAACGGCGCGCGAAATCGCCCAGCGCGCGCGCATTGCGTCCCGGCGCGATCACGCAGCGCAACCGCCACCGCCGCGCTGCCGCAGTTGCCCGTCGCGCCGCTCACCAGCAGCGTTTTCCTCGCCGCAGACCGACGCCAGCAAGCCGCCGTACGACACGAGCATCGTGTTGACGGCGCACCATGCGGCGGTATCGGCTTCGTCGGTCGCGCCGTCGTGATAAAGCGCTGTAGCCCGCCTTCACCGCGTGCGCTCCAGCCTTGCAGCGTGATGTCGGGCATCGACGCGTCGTCGCGCGAGCGCACGGTGGGATCGCAGAACACTCAGTCGCCTTTTTTCAGATGCGTGGCGTCGGGACCGAACTCGCGCACGCGGCCGATGGCGCCGCAGCCGGGCACGATCGGCAGCGTGATCGGATACTTGCGCGTGCCGTCGAATACTCGCGTACGAGAGCGCCGGCGCGGCGGCGACATCGACGACCACTTCGCCCGTGCCGATGACGGGATCGTCCACTTGCCCGACCGACAACGGCGTGGCGAGCGCGTGCAGAACAGCGGCTTTCATGAGGCTTCTCCTTCGAATTTTCGAATGGCTGATGCCGTTCATTCTGCGCTGAAATGCGGATTCAGGCTCGGTACTATCCTGGGATCGGGGCGACCTACCTTCTTTCTCTCCTTGGCGAGATCCGTCCGACATGGCCACCGCAATGCGACGTCAACGAGAATTCGGCAATTTCCTGCGCTCACGCCGGGAAAAGCTCGACCCGTCCGTGGTCGACCTGAACGGCGCGCGCCGTCGCCGCACGCCGCGACTCAGGCGCGAGGAAGTGGCGGAACTGGCGGGCATCGGCGTGGACTGGTATGTGCGGCTGGAGCAGGGCAAAAGCGTCAGCCCCTCGCCGATGACGCTCGATGCACTTGCGCGCGCCCTGCGGCTCGACGAGGCGGACTGCGCGCATCTGCGGACGCTTGTGCGCGGCGGAGAAGGCCAGGCGTTTGCGATCGAACGCGTGCCGCCCGCCATCGACATGCTGCTGTCGAGCTTCACGCATCCCGCCTACGTGATGGGGCGCCGCTGGGACCTGATCGCATGGAACGACGCCGCCGCCGACGTGCTGCGCTTCGGCGAACTGGCGGATGTGGACCGCAACATCCTCGTTTTCATGTTCACGACGCTTTTCGGGCGCGAATTGTTCGACGATGCCTGGAACGGAGCGTCGAAGCGCGCCGCATGATCGCGCTGTTCCGCGTGACCTATGACCTGTGGGCCGACGATCCGGCGTTCATCGATCTCGTAAAGCGCCTCGAAGCGGAGAGTGCCGACTTCGTGCGATGGTGGGACGCACACGATATGCGCATCGGCAAGCCGGAGCAATTCGCCGATAGTGTGATCGTGCGCGCCGACATGCAGAGCGCGACCGATATCGTCGCGGATTCGAGCTTGCCGACGTACAAGCCGTTTTCGCATCCGCCGCTGGCATCGAAAAAGGTGCGCTTCGTCGGCGAGCCGGTGGCGATGTACTTCGCGAAGACGCGTGCGGGAAGCCGAGGATATCGTCGAGGAAGTCGAACTCGATCTCGAGAAATTGCCTGCGTTCGCGAGTGCTTTCACGGCACGCGAACGCACCGACGTGCGTGTGCACGAACACTGGAGCGACAACCTCTTTCTCGATCTCCCCGCCGACATCGATTTCGATGCGCGCGCAAAAGACGCGCCCGTCGTCGTCAAACAGAAAGTCGATCTCGCGCGTCAATGCATGGTGCCGATGGAAGGCACGGCCGTGCTCGCGTACTGGGATCATCCGCAAGCGCAGCTCGTCGTGATTACCTCGACGCAGGTGCCGCCCATGATTCGCACCGTGCTGTCGCAATGTCTCGGCATCGATCATGCACAGGTGCGCATCATTTCGCCGGATGTGGGCGGCGCGTTCGGTTACAAGTGCGTGTTGCAGCAGGAAGAGCTGTGCATCGCGTGGCTCGCGCTCACTTACAAGAAAGAAGCCGTTTCGCTTCATCGAGGATCGCCGCGAGCATCTGATCGCGGGTGCAAACTCGCGTCAGCACCACTACGAACTTATTGCTTACGCCGATGAAGCCGGCCGCCTGCGCGCGCTCGATGCGCAATTGCTGATCGATGGCGGCGCGTATTCCGCATGGCCTTTCACGATCGGTCTCGAAACCGGTCAGGCGCTCGGCAATTTGCCGGGACCGTACGATTTTCGCGGCTATCGATGCGCAACTGCTCAGCGAATACATGGCCACCTTCAACGATCCCGAAGCCTACGCGATCTCGCATATCGGCTGGGGCTGCAGCCGCGCGCGCACTGGTCCACGCTCGACCTTTACGATCGTGAAGCCACCATCGGCATGGATGAGTGCGCGTTCGAAGGCAATTTCCTGTTCTCGCTCGGGCCGAATAATGAAGCGGACGGCAGCAGAACGACGACGTGTCATATCGACATTCCCCCGCGTCATTGCGACGTGTTCCTCGACGGCGAAGCCATGGTTCGCAACGGTGTCGTGCTCGATCAATAGAGAACAGAGATTAGAGACCTTTCATGCAGAACGACCTCGAAATCTACAAGCGTCAAGAGCTTCGGCAGCACGCTCGAACCGAAAGCGCCGGTCGGTTTGCTGCCGTCGTTCGCGCAGATCGGCATGATGGCGCCGGTGTTGCTCGTTTGTTTGCGTCTATTGCAGGGCTTCGCGCTCGGCGGCGAAACGGGCGGCGCGGCGACCTATCTCGCGGAACATTCACCGCCTGGGAAGCGCGGCTTTTACACGAGTTCGTTGCAGACGACTGCGACGCTCGGCCTGCTCTCATCCATCGCCATCGTCGGCGCGAGCCGCGCATCGATGGACGACGCATCGTTCCAGTCGTGGGGATGGCGCGTGCCGTTTCTCGTCTCGACAGTGCTGCTCATCGTGTCGGTGTCTCTGCGCACCAAGCTCGCGGAATCGCCGACGTTCCAGAGCATGAAGCATTCGGGCACGCTGTCGAAATCGCCGATCGGTGAGAGCTTCGGCGAATGGAACAACCTGAAATACGTGCTCGTGATGCTGTTCAGCACGGCGTCGGGCGTGGGCGTGGTGTTCGGCACCAGCCACTTCTATTCGATGTACTTCCTGCAGAACACGCTGAAGGTCGCGCCCAACACGGTGAATCTGTATCTTGCGATCGCGCTGATCTGCATCTTTCCGTTCTATCTCGCGTTCGGGTGGCTGTCGGATCGTATCGGCCGCAAGTGGATCATGATGCTCGCGTGTCTGTTGCTCGCGCTCACGACGCAGCCGATCTTTCGCGCGCTGACGTATTACGCCAATCCTCAACTCGAAGCGTTTCAGAAGAACGCGCCGGTCACCGTGTACGCGGACGATTGCCATTTCTCGCTGTTTTCCGCGCTTAAAAGCGAGTGCGATCGCATTCGCACGTTTCTGTCCGCGTCGGGTTTGTCATACGAGCAGGCGCCGCTCGAAGCCGGCCAACCAGCGCATACTGTGATCGGCTCGACGCAAGTGCAGGGCAGCGCTCGAAAGGCGCTCGAAAACGCCCTGCTATCGGCAGGATGGGCGCAGCACGCGAATCCTTCGACCATCGACGGACCGATGGTGATTCTGCTATGTGGGTGCTGCTGCTCTATCTCGCGATGGTCTACGGTCCGATGGCCGTGTTCATGGTCGAACTGTTTCCAGCGCGGATTCGCTATACGTCGCTGTCGCTGCCGTTTCATCTCGGCTCGGGCTGGTTCGGCAGCATGCTGCCTGCCCTTCGTCGTCTCGGCGATGTCGGTCGCGGACGGCAATGTGTACTTCGGTCTCTGGTATCCGATCGTGATCGTGGCAGTGTCGCTCGTGGTTGGCGTGTTGTTCGTGCCGGAGACTTATAAGCGCGACATTACCCAATAAGCACGCAAACCCGCGCGTTCCTACTCTCACTCGACAGACCATCACAATGAAGATACTTTGCGCCGCCGGCGTTGCGGGGCGCATCGCCGCGACCACCTCGCCCGTTCATGCGCAGTCGAGTTCGAGCGTCACGCTGTACGGCGTGCTCGATGCGGGCATTACGTACGTAACGAATCAGAAGGGCGGTCACAGTTATTCGATGGACAACGGCATTGCGTCGCCGAATCTGTGGGGCATGCGCAGCACCGAGGATCTCGGCGGCCGCAATCATGCGGTGTTCGAGCTGATCGACCAGTTCAATCTCGGCACGGGCGCAATGCGTACGTCGGTTTGCAGAACGATAGCTACGGCAAGATCACATTCGGCGAGCAGTACGACTTCGTGATCGATTTGCTGCTGCGCTTCGACAATTCGATCTGGATCGCCGGGCTGTACGCCTTCCGGCAAGGACCGTTCGTGGGCCTGGGCATTCCGAACAACGTGTCGGGCAGTTCGAACTTCGACCGCATGTCGGGCACGGCCATTCCGAATTCGGTGAAATACACTTCGCCCACGGTGTCGGGATTTTCGGGCGGCGCGCTGTACAGCTTCGGCGGCGGCCGGGATCGGTCGCGCAGAACAACGGCAACAGCTTCGGCCTGAACTACGCGATGGGCTCGTTCTCGGCGGGCACGGCCTACACATCAGCGTTATGCGGTGCTCGATGGCGGCATCCGCAACTTCGGCACGGGTCTCGATTACCGCTTCGATCGTTTAGGTCTGGACTTTCTGTACACGAAGAACACCGCGAATGGCGCGACCATCAACGTGGTTCAGGTCGGGGCGCGCTATGCGCTGTCGAAGGCCACGGTGACCTATGTCGAAATGGTCTATCAGCAGGTGTCCGGCGACAACGATCCGCAGGCGTGGATCATGGCCGTGCCGAAATCGTGTCGGGCAACGACAGGCAGTTGCTCGCGCGCGCGGGCATCCTCAAGCGCTTCTGAGGCGCGTCTAGTCGAAGTGCTTGAGCGAAGTACGACCGTACTGATTGTTGCCCTCGACGAGTTTCATCATCATGCCATCATGCGCACGAAGGTAGCCTGTTCCTTCGGTTCGAGCGGCGAGAGAAAGCGGACCTGCGCATCGCGCATGCTTGCGTACATCTCCTTCATGGTCTTGCGGCCGCGCGCGGTGATGTTAGCGATCTTGAGACGGCCGTCGGTCGGACTCGGTTCGCGCTTGACGAGGCAGCGCTCTTCGAGGCGGCGCAGCACGTCGGCCATGGTGATGCGATCGACACCGACTTCGGCGCATAGCGAGGTCTGGTCGAGGTTGGGGCGTTCGCTCAGGGTCGTGAGCAAGCCGTGTTGAACCGGCGTGATGGCGAAGTCCTTGCAGCCTTCGAAGAACAACGCGATGTGAATCTGATTCAGGCGGCGAATGAGAAAGCCGGGGCGCTGCCAGAGATGCCCCGTTTCGATCGCGCCTTCCGTGCTGCCGGTCTTGCCGTCGGCCCCTGTGCTCAGTCTGGTCCAGAAAATTCGTCAATTGAAGGAGTTTAATTTTGTTGCGTGGCCGTGTCACAACGGTGCGGTCCACGCGGAAAACGCGGGCGCGTGCGACGTGCAACGCATTAAGAGTCGTTAACAAAATGACGTTCGCAATT
>JAQFVJ010000130.1 GCA_029439525.1 Caballeronia sp. BR6202001591004 | reverse complement strand
CTCTCGCAGTTGCGCTTCGCTTCATTCGCTCTGTTCAACTCATGGTAGAACTTGCACCTACAAGATTGCGTCCATGCGGGGCGCACAAGAAAAACCCCGCGCATCTGCGATGCGCGGGGTTTTTCGAAGAATGTCGCAGCGTAGTTTCAGGCCTTAGCCGCCGGGCATCGCACCCCGGTTGCCGCGCCTTGCTTTACCGTTTTGACGGTCTTTTCGGTGACGGACGCCGCAGTCGCGACGCTGCGCAGATCGAGCAGGAACGAATCGCGCCAGACCGACAGATTGTTCTCGCGCAACGGCACCATCATGTCAGCGTGACGCGCCTGACGTTCGGCGAGCGGCATCGACAACGCGCGCTCCAGCGCTTCGGACATCTGCGACAGATCGAACGGATTGACGACCAGCGCGCCTGACAATTGATCCGCCGCGCCCGCGAACTGCGACAGCACCAGCGCACCCGGATCTTCCGGGTCTTGCGACGCAACGTACTCCTTCGCTACGAGGTTCATCCCGTCGCGCAACGGCGTCACGTAGCCAACTTGCGATAGCCTGAACAGCGCCATCAGCAGATTGCGTTCGTATTTGCGGTTGAGGTACTGAATAGGCGTCCAGTCGAGCTGCGCGAAACGGCCATTGATACGCCCCGCCTCGCCTTCCAGATTCTGACGAATGCGCTGATACGTCTGCACGTCCGAGCGCGTCGGCGGCGCGATCTGCACGAGCGATACGCGGCCATGCCAGCCTGGCGCATTCAGCAGCAGACGCTCGAAGGCCTGAAAGCGCTCTACGAGGCCCTTCGAATAATCGAGGCGATCGACGCTCATGATGAGCTTGCGGCCGCGCATGGCGTCGCGCAGGCTTTTCACCTGCTTGCGGTTGGCGAACTGCTCGGCAGCCTTGGCAATAGCGTCCGGATAGATGCCGATCGGATACGCGCCCACTTTCAGCATGCGGCCGAATGCCTGGAGCATGCCGTCTTCGCTGTAATGGCCGCGCCCGCTGCGCTCGACGTAATCGATGAAGGATTGCTGGTCGTTCTCGGTCTGGAAGCCGACGACGTCGTACTGGCACATCGCCGCGATCAGCTCTTCGTGCGGCGGCACCGTGTGCATCATCTCCGGCACCGGAAACGGAATGTGCAGGAAGAACCCGATCGGGTTGTTCACACTCAGTTTGCGCAGTTCCTGCACGAACGGCAGCATGTGATAGTCGTGAACCCAGATGATGTCGTCGGACTTGATGAGTTTCTTCAGCTTCGCTGCCATGCCTGCGTTGACGCGCATGTAACCGGCATATTCCTCACGGTCGAAACGCGACAGGTCATTGCGGTAGTGAAACGTCGGCCACAGCGTGGCGTTCGAAAAACCCCGGTAATACTGGTCGTAGTCGCGACGCGTCAGCCCCACGGTCGCGTAAGTCACATTTCCGCTCGATTCCAGGACGGGATCGGCCGCCTCGTCGACGATCTCGCCGCTCCAGCCGAACCACACGCCGCCAGTCTCCTTGAGCGCGTCCACCACGCCGATGGCGAGTCCGCCGGCGCTGGGCTTGCCCTCTTGAATCGGCGCGACGCGATTCGATACCACGATCAATCTGCTCATATTACAGCGCACCTTATCAGTTGTCGTTGCATGCTCGAATTGGTGCAAGAAGGTACGCAAAGTCTATGCCGAGATGTTGAAAATCAGAAACAAAAATTCGTATCCAACTGTTACGGACGAGTAAAAACACGCGGCGATACTACGCTGCGTAGAAAATTTTCGTCGCCGATTCGTGTTTTCCGCCAGCCGTGCTCACGAGCCCTGCTCGGAACCGAGGTCGCGCTGATACTCGATTCCTTCGCGTCGAACGCCGCCCTGGTTGTGCTCGCCCTCGGGCGGAGCGCCAAGGCACGGGGCGGTTCTGGCCGGCTGGGTCGTGGTCTGCGAGAGGTATGGATGCGCCCTGTGCGCCGGCCGCCTTCGCGGCTTCTGCGCGCTTCGCGCTTGGACGAGTGACCGCGCGGAGCGTCGTAGTGCGGGATGCCTCATGGTGCCTCTAATGATGAAGGCCGTCGCGTTGTGACGTCGGCGGCGTCGGACCTGATGCGCTGCTCGCGGCTGTGAAGCGGCTTTAAAGCTGCGCTACGTCAGAAAGAACGCGACTGGCGATGTCGAATACCGCCGGTCATTGTTGCTTTATCCGTTGTAATCCCTACGTCCGGATGGAAACTTATTCAAACCTTGCACGAATTCAGGGAATCGGTCCTTCAACACGACAAACGTCCCCTTACCACTGCTCATTACACATGCGGTGTGTCGTTCGGGCCCGGTGGCGGATCGCCGATCGGTTGCGTCGGCGGTTCCGGAGGATCACGCGTTGGGTCCGGATTCGTATCGGGCGGAATCGGAGTGGCGGCGGTTGATCCGGCGGTGTGATCGGCGGGTCGGGCGGCTGCGGCGTCTGAGCGTCAATCCGTATCTCTTGACAGGCGAAATCGGACATAGCGGGCTCCTTGCGGTCATCGGACATAGCAGGCTCCTTGCGGTCTTGTGATCTTGACCCTACCGCGCTTGCAATGGACTTGTCCACCCGTGCGGAGGTCACTATCCGGACAGCAAGGGACATGCCCCTCCCTGAAACAACACACTGATATACGTCTGCATGCATCTCATTATCGGCGCTGAAAACCCGCCTGCCAATAAAAACACGCCCGCCCTTTTAAAAGCATTGGGCGCCATTTTGTCTGCAGATTGCGCTGCATTCAGGGATTTTCGCTATCCGCGTCAGTCGTCTCTCCGCCTTCGCCGACGGACGCTTTCTGCGCATCCTCACCGTATTCGACGAGCCGGTTGTAGAGCGTCTTGAGGCTGATGCCGAGGATTTCCGCCGCGCGCGTCTTCACACCGCCGCATTGCTCGAGCGTGGCGAGAATGAGCTGACGGTCGGCCTGCGCGAGCGACGTGCCGAAGGGAATCGTCACCGCCGTTCCCGCCGACGGCTTCGACAGCGAAATCTGCAGCGGCACGGTTGCCGTGCTATCCGAGTCCGACGCCGACATGATGTAGGCGCGCTGCACATAGTTCTTCAATTCGCGCACGTTGCCGGGCCAATTGTAGGAAGCCAGCATCTCGCGCACGGCGGGCGGGAAGTCCTTTTTCGTGCTGTAGCAGTTGTTCAGCTCGTCGAGGAACGCCTGGCCGAGCAGTTCCACGTCCTTGCCGCGCTCGCGCAGCGGCGGCAGGTTGATCGGGAACACGTTGAGGCGGTGATAGAGGTCGAGGCGCAGCTTGCCTTCGAGCACGGCCTGCTCCGGATCGCGGTTGGTCGCGGCGATCAGGCGCACATCGGTTTCGATTTCCTTGGTCGTGCCCACGCGCATGAACATGCCCGTTTCTAGCACGCGCAGGAGCTTCACCTGCAACTCGATCGGCATCTCGGTGATTTCGTCGAGGAACAGCGTGCCGCCGTTCGCGCGCTCGAAATAGCCCTTGTGCTGACGATCCGCGCCAGTGAAAGAGCCGCGCTCGTGGCCGAATATTTCCGATTCGATCAGATTCGGCGAAATCGCCCCGCAGTTCACCGCGATGAACGAGTGCTTGCGGCGCAGCGACAGTTCGTGCAGCGTCTGCGCGGCGACTTCCTTGCCGGTGCCCGACTCGCCGATCAGCAGCACGGAGGCAGCCGTCGGCGCGACGCGCCCGATCTGATCGTAGACGGTCTGCATCGCGGGCGAATTGCCGAGCATCAGACCGAAGCGGCCCATGCGGCGCAACTCGCCGCGCAGCGTGCCGATTTCGGCCTTCAGGTCGCCGGCGCGTGGCAGGCGCGACAGGATCGCCTTCACGCGCTGCATGTTGATCGGCTTGACCAGATAATCGGCCGCGCCCATCTTGAGCGCGCTGACGGCGGATTCCACCGTCGCGTAGCCGGTGATGACGATCACTTCCACGCCCGAGCGCGGGTCGAGATCTTCGAAGAGATCAAAGCCGGTTCCACCGGGCAATTTGATGTCGGTGAAAACCACGTCGGGGGTCTGTCGCACGAGCTGGATGCGCGCTTCGCGCAGATCGCTCGCCAAAGCCGTCGTGAGTCCGTCTTCGCCGATGATCGCGGCTAGCGTCTCGCGGGTACTGGGATCGTCATCGACAATCAATATATGTGGCATGCGTCTCGAATTCTTCCAAAGCGTTTCAGGGTCACACGCTGAACTTACGCAGCATGGGCTTCTCCGGATGGATGCAATGCGCTATCCGGGCCGGTGCGTCTCATGGTCTGGCCGACAGTGAAGGCGAGACTCGAAAAGCGCGGTGAATAAAATAATTTCCGATCTTCTGCACGCTTGGCATGACACTGCCGCAAGTTTTTCCATTTAAGGCAACTTATGACAGAGTTTCACCGATTATAAGGGTTTATGAAGATAAAAACGCACGCCTGCCGGGCGTGCGTTTCGATCGCTCACACAAGTTGGCTCTGATTCAAGAACGCCCGATGCAAGCTGCCACCGCGTGAAAGCGGCCAAGCCGCGTGTTCAGCTGCGCGGGAAGTGCCACTCGTCAGCAGTGCCACCGATCGTGGTGTTGCCGTTCACGTGTGACGCGCTGGCGGGCGTCAGCACCTTGCCGCCTTCGTCTTCCCAGCGGTTCAGATCGCACACGGTGCGGCGTCCGGCCGCATCCTGCGATTGCACCCACTTCCAGGCAAGTACGCTGCCGACCGCGAACAATGCGCCGAGGAGTCCGATCGAGTGACGTGCCATGTTTCTTTTCTCCCTGCGTCGAAAATGCGTCGAAAAAATCGAAGCCGCCCGAGTGGCGGCGCGAAAGCGCGCGGCGGGATCGTCATCCCGGCGGCCGGTGAGCACACATCAGCGAGAAACGATGAGCCCGACGAGAAAGCCCACGCCCGCCGCGATCCCGAGCGACTGCCAGGGATTCTCCCTGACATACTTTTCCGTGCAATCGACGCTCGCGGCATAGCGGGTGCGGGCGCTCGATTGCGCATCGTCGAGCGCGACACGCGCGGAATCGACTTGGTCACGTAGGCGCGAGCGCAATGCGTCCACGCCCTCGCCCGGCAGAGTCGCCGACAGCCGCACGAGTTCCTCGGCGTCGTTCAGCAGCACCTTGATGTCTTCGATGATCTTTTGCTTGCCCAATGCAAGCTGGACAGTCGTCTGACTCATGAAATATGATGTCCTTGCCTAGGAGTTGCTTCTAGAAGTTGCTTAATGGATCGCCCGGCATCGCGCTGTTAAGACATGACGCCGATGCGAAGCGGGGCGGATCAGTTCGCGATGAGCGCGCCTTCGCGACGCACCCGCAGCCTGCGCACGATGCCGCTCAAGGTGAGCCGTGCCACCGATTGCGCCGAACACGAGGCTCGTCACGTTGGCCGCACGGGATAAGGCAGGGGTGCCCGCCGCGTAGCCCAGCACTGCCCACATGAGCGCCGTCACGAGCGCAACGGCAGCCCAATGAAAGATGTCGATCGGTTCGCTCGCAACGAGTTCCTGGCCCCGTTTCTGTTCGCGCCTGCGGCCTTGCTCGCCTGGATCGCGAGCCGGTTCTCTGCGCGAAAGCAACAGTTGCCCGTGCGCCCAGACCGGGAGCGAGTCGCTGCGTGCTGCTGTGTCGATGTCGAGTCGGTCTTCCATGGCGCGTCGTGTCTTCTTGCTCTCGTAACGCTGCTCGTCGCGGACTGTGTCGCCCTTAACAAGCATGTTCGTTCGTATCGGTAATCCGACGAACGCAGCTTTCGTGCCAAACGGGGCGAGTCGCGTCCTGGCGGAAGGCAACATGCCTACATCGCCCTCCGGACGCGCAATCTCCGGTAGATTTTACGTCGTCACCTTGTAATTTCCTCGACACGCGCGGCGAACCTTGCCGGTTTGCAACGCCTTGTAGTGGCCGTGTAGACAAATTGCAGCCGCGCCGGACCTCGCGCATTGCCGCGGGATCGTTGCGAATGGTTAAATAGCGCTTATTAGGATCGACCGACATAGGCAGCACGAATCGACACGAACACGCGCGCCGCGCGGCGATCCCGGACCGCCGCACGATCAGGATTCGAGGCTTTTGGCCATCGAGAAAAGGTAGCGCGTACCCTTGCCTGTCGCCACCGATGCGCACGTCTTTCACGATGCGCCGCGCCCAAGCGGTCCATCCACGATACAGGCCGTGAACGTGGCATCGAGAGCGACAGCCATCAGCATTATTGTGTGTGCGCGGCTGCATCCGCGCGAGCGGGCCGAAGCTATGCGCGCGCCCAACCACATTCGCAGAACTCAGGACACGTCAGCACACACATGGCGTCAACCGATCTTGATCCGCCGCTCTTCGCAGGCGACACCCCCGCGCAGAAAAAACGCAGCGCGGGGGAAGTGCCGGGCTTGAAGTCTTATGGACTGCTCTATGGCTCATCGCCTGTGATGCAGGAGCTGTACGCGCAAATCGAGCGCGTGGCCGCTACCGATGCGACCGCGCTGATCATCGGCGAGTCGGGCACCGGCAAGGAGCTCGTCGCGCGGACCATTCATGACCACAGCGCACGCAAGGATGCGCCATTCATCGCCGTCAACTGCGGCGCGATTCCCGACAATCTGATCGAAGCCGAACTGTTCGGCCACGAGAAAGGCAGCTTCACGGGCGCCGTGCAGGGCCGCATCGGCTATTTCGAACACGCCAACGGCGGCACGCTTTTCCTCGACGAAGTGACCGAAATGTCGCCGGTGCGGCAAGTGAAGCTACTGCGCGCGCTGGAGACGGGCACATTCTTCCGCGTCGGCGGCAACGATCTGGTCAGCTCCGACGTACGCGTGATCGCCGCGACCAACCGCGATCCCGTCGCGGCCGTGAAGAAAAACGGCCTGCGCGAAGATCTGATGTACCGCCTCGCGGTGTTCCCGCTGCGCGCGCCGCCGCTGCGCGAACGCGATTCGGACCGCGAACTGCTCGCCCAGCATTTCCTCTCGGAGATGAATGCGCAGGAAAGCACTAGTAAGGTCTTCAGCAAACGCGCGCTCGATTTGCTGCGCACGTATTCGTGGCCTGGCAATGTGCGCGAACTGAAGAACACAGTGTATCGCGCCTTCATTCTCGCGGAAAAGACTGTGGAGATGGCGCATCCGCATCTGGCGTCGCGGGTCAAGAAGCCCGTCACGCAAGGCGATGCGATCAACGTCTGGGTCGGCACGCCGCTTGCCAATGCGCACAAGCAGATCATCCTCGGCACGCTCAAGCATTGCGGCGGGGACAAGCGGCGCGCAGCGAAGGCGCTGGGCGTGAGCCTCAAGACGTTGTACAATCGTCTTGGCGCCTACGAAAATGAAGACACCGATGCCGGCAAGGCACCGTCCAGCAACGAAAGCTGATGTTCGCCTGACCGTTTTTCTTCCTGCGAGCGCGTTTCATACATGCTCGCAGCATTTCTACATCTCGCGACGTGCAACGCATTCGCCTCGCTTGCAATTTCTTGCAATTTTCACAGGGCAGTAGTTAGGTTAGAAGCATGCATTCAAAATGCGCCAAGCCCGCGCCGTGCTTCGCATCCCGCGCTGCATTTGCGTTTTCGGGCGGGGCATTGGCGGCGAAAGCTCAACACGTTTCGCAGAACCGACTGAGCGCGCCGTAACACGGTACAAAGGAAGAGCATCATGCAGAGCGTGCCACGGCGCTGGCCGCGATCACCACAGCCGCCCCTCGCCTGCCTGACCCTCACCGGATGTAATTCGCTTTACAGCGAAGGCGCGGTCGCCGGCGCCGGTATCGGCCAACAGCGTGAGGAGCAACGCGGCTGCGGCGACCGGCATCGGTCTTGGCGCGGTGGCGGCGGCGAGGGCCGGCGTGCAGTACACGCAGCGCGTCATCCATACCAACGCAGGACGCGATCGCATCGGTCGCCAGGCCGCTCGATGTCGGCGCGGTGGCACCGTGGAAGATCGTGCATTCGACGTCCATCGAAGACGACGAGAAAAGCCGCGTGACGGTGAGCCGCGTCATCAGCAGCGGCGCGCTCGACTGCAAGAAAGTCGTGTTCTCCGTCGACCGCGACGCGACCAAGGATCGCGCCGCCGACAGCGCGTTCTACGTGGCATCGGTCTGCGCTGGCAACAAGTGGAAAAATGGGCGTCGGCAGAGCCGGCGACGCCGCGTTGGGGCTCGCTGCAATGACGCGGCGCCTCGTCTTCGTAGCAGTCCCCATGACGACGCTGCGACTCGGCATCGCGGGCGCGGCGGTCGCCGCCTGCGTGACAATGAGCGGATGCGCGTCGATCGGCGCGGCGACGGGCATCGCCACCGGCGCATTCACGACCAATCCGGCGATTAGCATCCGGCGATTGGCTTCGGCGTGGGCGTCGCGGT
>JAQFVJ010000129.1 GCA_029439525.1 Caballeronia sp. BR6202001591004 | reverse complement strand
GGCGTCAATCGCATAAGCGACGGTAATCGATTTCTTGTGGACATCAAGCCCGACGTATACCCTGCTATCGTGGTCCACGCTGGCCTCCGCGGGAAGTTACCGGGGTGCCGCTCAACCCCACCCATGCGGCATCTGGCAGAGATGCTAACCCGCGTTGAACACCCCACGTCAGGCCAGCCTCCGCCTCACAGAAAATCATACTGATTTTTACACGCATGCGGCCACGCTCGAAGCGACGCTAACCGGCGCGAAGAAAACCGAAGACGACTACGCGTACTTTCGCACCGAGAGCGAGTTCGCGAATTACACGATCGCCGAACTGCCACATTTCGGGCCGATCGCCGGCACCGTGCGTACGGAGCGCGACTATGTGGTGACCATCGTGCGCAACTTCCTGTATTCGGCGTTCATGGCGCATATGTGGGCCGCGTTGCAGTCATCGAGCGATGCGCAACTCGCGGCGATCGCAGCCAAGTCGATCAAGGAAACGAGCTATCACCTGCATTACGCACATGACTGACTCGGGCGTCGAGGCCGTACGCGTCCACGTCGAACGTTTCGGTACGCCGCTGCTGCAAGCCGGCGCGCCGCAGATCGAGATCACCGAAGACACGCCCGCGGCGGATCTGGAAGTGGTCATCGATGGCAAGAAGCTCAAGCTGTGTCTGCCTTACGAAGGCGTGAGTGTGCTCGATGTCGGTCTCAAGGCAGGGCTTGCGCTTGCCTTACGCGTGCAAAGGTGGTGTGTGCTACACGTGCCGCGCGAAAGTGCTCGAAGGCGAAGTGAAGATGAACAAGAACTACATCCTGGAACAACACGAGATCGATGAAGGTTTGTTTCGTGCTGACCTGTCTCAGTGTCATCCGGTGAGCGAGCGCGTCGTAGTAAGCTTCGACGAGCACTAAAGCCTCGCCTTCAAAACCAGCTTGATCGTTGCTTCATCGCGAAGCCTGCACATTCGCGCGGCTTTGCCGTGGCCTTTTGATTCATTACATCGGAAATAGTTATGATTGGAGTAGCAATCGACACTTCCGCGATCGTCGGCGTGATCGGCGCCGGCACGATGGGCGCGGGCATTGCGCAAGTCGCGGTGCTCGCGGGCCATACGGTGCTGCTTTACGATCTGAATGCCGATGCAATCGACAAGGCACGCGCAAGCATCGCGTCCAACGTGCAGCGCCTGATCGACAAGAATAAGCTCGATGAGAACATCGGACGTGCCACGCTCGAACGCGTGCGTGCCGTCTCCGATTTGAACGATTTCCGCAACGCGGCGTTGGTGATCGAAGCGGTTGCCGAGCGACTCGATATCAAGCGCGCGCTGTTCGCGCAACTCAAAAGCATCGTATCTCCCAAATGCGTGCTTGCGACCAACACGTCGTCTATCTCGATCATGGCGATAGCCGCGCAGTCGAAGCATCCGTTACGCGTTGTCGGCATGCACTTCTTCAACCCTGCGCCGCTGATGGCTCTTGTCGAAGTCGTACGTGGACTCGCGACATCCGACGCTGTCGCACAAGTGGTTCATGCGACGGCCAGCGCTTGGGGCAAGCAACCAGTCTATGCGAAATCGACGCCGGGTTTCAGCGTCAATCGTGTGGCGGCGCGGCCGTTCTATGCCGAAGGGTTGCGGGTGCTGAACGAGCAGAGCGCGGATGCCGCTTCCGTCGATGCCGTGATGCGTGATGCAGGGAGCTTAAGAATGGGACCGTTCCAATTGATGGACCGGATCGGGCACGATGTGAACTTCGCGGTAACGCGCTCGGTGTTCGAAGCGTACTTCAACGATCCGCGTTTTACGCCTTCTCTGATTCAGCAGGAGCTCGTAAATGCAGGCTTCCTCGGTCGCAAGTCGGGGCGCGGCTTTTACGACTATTCCGCCTATGCGAGCAAGCCGGCCGCACGCATCGAAACGAATTTGCGTGCGCCATCCGGATCGTACTCGGCGCGGATGCACCGCGTCATTCGGCATTGCAGGCATGCATCGCAAAGGCCGGCTTCGATGTCGCCAAGGAGCGTTGCACCGATATGCCCGGACTGTTCGCGCAGATCGACGACGCGTGTCTCTTCATCACCGATGGCCGCACGGCGACCGAACGCGCGCACACGCTGGGTATCGACAACGTGGTGCTGATCGATCTCGCGCTTGACTACGCGAACGCCCCGACCATGGCATTCACACGCGCCCTTCAATGCATCGATGATGCCTATGCTTCAGTCGCCTGCACCTTGTCGCGTTGTGGTTACGCCGTCGTGCCGTTCACCGATATCGCAGGCATGGTCGTGATGCGCACCGTTACCATGCTCATCAACGAAGCAGCCGATGCCGTGAATCAAGGGGGTCTGCACGCGCGCCGATCTCGATTTTGCGATGGAGAAGGGCGTGAACTATCCGCTCGGGCCGCTCGCGTGGTGCGATCGAATTGGCATCGATCATGTGCAAGACGTGCTGCGTCATCTCGCTACACATTACGGCGAGGACCGCTATCGCGCATCGCCGCTCATCGCTTCGTTGCGTTATGCAGGCCAGCGTTTTTATTGACGCGTAAAGGCCGTTTCTTCATCGACACATTCAGGCAGGAGACAACCGTGGTGCAATCCATTCCGCAAGCGGGCGAACTCGAGCCCATCGAACACGCGAGCCGCGACGAACTTCAGGCGCTGCCAACTGAAACGTCTCGGACGCTGCGCCACGCATACGAGAATGTGCCGCACTATCGGTGCGCGTGCATCCCGACGATCTGCATGAATTGTCGGACCTCGCTTGTTTTCCCACGACGTCAAAGAGCGACTTGCGCGACAACTATCCGTTCGGCCTTTTCGCGGTGCCGCGCGATCAGGTAGTGCGCGTCCATGCGTCGAGCGGCACGACCGGTAAGCCCACGGTCGTCGGCTATAAAGGATATCGACACCTGGGCCGATGTGACCGCGCGTTCAATCCGCGCGGCGGGCGGGCGCAAAGGCGACACGCTGCACAACGCATTCGGCTATGGACTCTTCACCGGCGGACTGGGCATTCATTACGGTGCTGAACGCCTGGGCTGCATGGTCATGCCGATGTCGGGCGGTCAAACCGAAAAGCAGGTGCAACTGATCCGCGACTTCGAGCCGTCGATCATCCTCGTCACGCCGTCTTACATGCTCAATCTCATCAACGAGATGACGCGTCAGGGCATGGACCCCGCGAGCACGTCATTGAAAATCGGCATCTTCGGTGCGGAGCCGTGGAGTCAGGGGTTGCGCCGCGAAATCGAAAAGCGCACGCATTCAGGCGCTCGATATCTACGGACTGTCAGAGATCATGGGGCCGGGCGTGGCATGCGAATGCATCGAAACGAAGGACGGCCCGACGATCTGGGAAGACCATTCTTATCCGGAGATCATCGGTCCGCTCGTCATTCTGCGCACGCCGACCGATGTCGTCAACGCAATCAGCGCGCAAAACCTAATATTGCCGACCGGCACGGCCAAGATCGGCTCGACAGAATATTCCGTTGGCCTCAACGCGAGTCCGTCATCGATCGAAGGGATCAACGACATTCCGATCCGGACCGGACCCGGTAGCACCATTTATAATATCAAGGACGTTGCGCACGTGCGCGATGGCTTTCAGCCGCAGCCCAATATCGTTCGCGTCGACGGCACGCGCGCCGTACTCTTTACGATGAAAAGAGCGGCAATGCATCGACGCTCGATATCGTTGCGCGCGTGAAGAATCTGCTGCCGACCTTGCGTGGCATGGTGCCCGAATCGTTGAAGATATCGAACCGGTCGCGGATCAGTCGCTGTTCGTGCGCGCATCCGTGGAAGGCATGTTGCGCGAAGCGGTGATCGCCGCGAGCCTTACCGCGCTGATGGTGCTGCTCTTTCTCGATAGCTGGCGCGCGACGCTCATCATCGCCGTGTCGATACCGCTGTCGATGCTCACGTCGGTCGTCGCGCTTTCCGCGATCGGGCAGACCATCAACATCATGACGCTGGGCGGCCTGGCGCTCGCGCTTGGCATTCTGGTGGACGATGCGACCGTGGCCATCGAGAACATCAGCCAGAATCTGGAGCAGGGCAAGGAACTCGAACAGGCCATTCTCGACGGCGCGCAGCAGATCGCGGTGCCGACGCTCGTATCGACGCTGTCCATCTGCATCGTGTCCATTCCGATGTTTTTGCTCACGGGTGTCGCGCATTATCTGTTCGTGCCGCTCGCGGAAGTGGTCGTGTTCGCGATGCTCGCGTCGTACTTTTTTTCGCGCACGCTGATTCCGACGCTCGCGAAATATCTGCTGCGTCATCACGAGCATATGGGCGGCGATGTCGAATCGATGAAGGGCTCGCGCAATCCGTTCGTGCGCGTTCACCTTGCGTTCGAACGGCGCTTCGAATCGGTACGCACACGTTATCGCGCGTTTCTCGAAGCGCGGCTTGAACATCCGGGACGCTTCGCCGGATTGTTTTTGCTGTGCTGTCTGCTGTCTCTTGCGCTTGCACCGTTTCTCGGACGCGACTTTTTTCCATCCGTCGATTCGGGTGTGATCGCACTGCACTTGCGCACGAAAACTGGCACACGTATCAAGGAAACCGCGGCATTGACCGATCGCATCGATCAGCGCATACGCGAGCTGCTGACGCGCGGCGAGATTGATTCGGTGATCGACAACATGGGTCTGCCGATGTCGGATATCAACCTCTCGATATCAATCTCTCGTATAGCAACACTGGTACGGTGAGCACGGCGGATGCCGACGTGCTCATCACGCTGAAGGAGGGTCATGCGCCGACGGAAGGCTACGTGCACGCGTGGCGCAAGGCATTCTGTCGCAGCACGCGGCGCAGGCAGAACTCGAACGCGATGCGAACGAGCACGGCATGCAGACCGGAGGAAGTCATCAAACCGAGGCGCATGAAGCCGACGCAGGATCTCGTGCTGGCCGGCGATATCCGCGCGTTTTCCGATGCGCCGATCTTCGCGCGCAACCCGCCGACAATCGGCCGCGCGCGCCGTGGTGGGAAGTCTATGGCGATCCGCAATAGGATGCGCTCGAAGCGCGCGTCGTCGATGCGAATCAGACGGTGGCTGCGGCGGCCGCGCGTTTTCGCGGTGCGCGGACGGCCGTCGCGCGGGCACGTTCGGCGTATTTTTCGACCATCACCGCAAATGCATCGTTTAATCAGTCGCATGTGTCGTCGAATGTGGTTTACCGGTCGAACGCCGGCAAGACGGTGCCGGACTATCTGATCAATGCGCAGGTTTCGTGGGAGCCGGATTTGTGGAGACGTATTTCGCGTGCAGCGGAAGGCGGGCAGGCCAAAGCACAGGCGAGTGCGGCCGATTTGCAAAGCGCGATTCTATGATGCAGGCCGAGCGCGCCACCGATTACTTCGATCTGCGCGGCACGGTGGAAGAGGAGCGGCTTCTCCAAGGAAACGTTGCAGGCGTACGAGAAGGCGCTTGCATTGACGCGCGATCGCTTCGCGGGTGGTGTCGCGGCGGAATCGGATGTCCCGCAGGCAGAGGAGCAATTGCGTTCGACGCAGGCGCAACTGATCGATCTCGAAACCACGCGTACGAGCCTGATCAATGCGATTGCGATTCTCGTCGGTGAAGCTCCATCAACCTTTACGCTGGATATTGCGCTGCTCAACGAAGCGCATGCGCCGCCTGCCCCGGCACTGGCTGCGGTGCCGTTGTCGGTGCCGTCCGCGCTGCTCGAGCGCAGGCCGGATATCTCAGCGGCTGAGCGTCATGTCGCCGGGGCCAACGCGCGGGTAGGCGTGGCGACGACGGCGTTCTTTCCGCACCTGCTGCTCTCGGCGACGGGAGAACTCGAGGCGACGAACTTCGGTTCATGGCTGATGGTGCCGAGCCGCTCTGGTCGTTGGGTCCGTCGCTGGCGTTCACGGCGCTCGACTTCGGTGGACGTGCGGCGGTTCGCGACGCCGCGCGCGCCGCGTATGACGCGAGCGTCGCCGATTATCGGCAGACGATGCTTACGGCGTTCGGGCAGGTCGAAGACAATCTCAATGCGCTGGAAGTGCTGCGTCGTGAGAGCGCGGCGCAGCGTGATGCGGTGGATGCCGCGAAGCGTGCGTTGTCGAGGGTCGGCAATCGATACGAGAACGGTGCAATCACGTATCTGAACGTGGTGGTGACACAGGCGATCGTGTTGTCTGACCAGCGTGCGGCGGTGCGCATCGAGCGGCGGCGCATGGCGGCGAGCGTGGCGCTTGTGAAGGCGCTCGGCGGCGGAGTTGCCGAGCGCGGAGGTGGTGTCGGGGCGGGAGTGAGCTTCGTGCAAGTTCAATCGGAAAAACAGCCGCACGGGCGACTGTTTTCGTATTTGAATCAAACCATCTGATTTGGTATGCGAATCATAAAATACTGCGAACTCACCCACCAAGGCATATGCGGAACCGGGCTCAGATGCACCGCATCGACCACGAACCGGTCACTCACCGTCAGCCGCAGTTCGCGAAAATCGAATCCCTTGTGCGTCGTGCGCGGATTCTCCGGCCGGGTCACAGGAATGCCCATCATCATCGCCTTGAATACTTCGCCCGGCGTGTACGCGTCCCGATGTGACGCTAGTCGGACAGTACATGCTTCCAACGCTTCATGAAGTAAAGTATACTGAATTATTGAATCACGTGGCGCCGCATAGCGTCGATGTGCTGACGGTGTTCGAAGTATGCGAGCACCTTTACGCGAATGAGCTTGCCACGTGCTGGAGGACGCATCGCGTGTTCTCAAGCCGACGGGCGCACTCGTGATTTCCGTGCCGATCATTCATGTATGGCCTCGCGATTGCACCGAAAGTCTCGAACTGGATGATCCGCAGCCGCTCGCTCAAATCCGCGCTTCGCCGAGCGTGTGCAGAAAAAGCCTCGGACCGGCGCCGAAATCGACGACTGTGCCGCAGTTCGCGCATAGCTTGGTCACGAGATCGATCGCCATCGTCATGCGCGTTCGATGCGCGAAGCGTGCCAGCGGATTGCCTGATTTGACGGTCTGCTCTTTGTACGAGATTTCGCGCATCGCCATGTCCCCATTATTGACTGCTTATTTTGCGTTCGTTCGTCGACTGCCTCGAAGCGAGATCCTTTCAGGCAATCTTGCCGGGACTGACATCTTCGTGCAATGAAATCGAGTAGTTGCTACTCGCCGAATTCCTGCCGGGTTCCGCCACCATTGGAAGGATCAATGGATCGCGCATACCGCTTTTTTGGCGGCTTTATAACGTATTAAGGACGACAATATAACCACGTCCCGCACGCGATCAACGCGCCGCTCCAGAGCCAGTCGACATTGATCCAGCCAGTGCGTAGAAACGCGAGGCCGCTGCGTTCGTGGAGCGTCATCGCGAGGAAGGAAATGACGGCGATCACCGCGAGAATGGCGGCCGTATGCGCGGCAAGCGCAATCGCACCCGCTTCGATGGCGCCGTGCGTGGCGGCGCCGTGGAGCGGCGCCGTGGAGCGGCGTCGTGCACCAACGGCAACAGCGCGGCTACGAGCATGAGCGCCCCGCGCCGTGCGCGCTCGACATCACGAAAGACCATAGCGCAAGGCCCGCGAGTCCGGTGCGCATGCCGACGGTTGGCCGTCCACGGTGCCCGTGCCACGCGCGCCACCACGCCCCAGCCGATCAGCAGCACACCGCAGCAGCGCGCGAGCATATCGTGCCCGATGAACGAGCCGAGCGTGAGTGCACCCGCCAGCACGAGCGCAACCGATATTGCATGCCCCAGCGCAATCGGCACTAGCGAGAGCAACGCGACGCGACGGCTATGCGCATAGGGGCCGAGCGCGACAGCGAACAGCCATCCCATCGCGGGATTGAGGCCGTGGAATGCGCCGAGGCCCGCGGCGGTGAGCCAGAGCGCGGGCGGGACGGATGTCATGAGGCGACGCTTACGCGGTTCGAATGCCATCACGGATAGCGCAGCAGCGAATCCGACGAGCAGTCGCCGCCTTGTAGACAGATCTGATGCGGCCGATGCCCCTTCGGCCAGTCGATGAAGAAGTCCTTGTCGATGGACAAGCCGCCGTTAGGATCGGCATCGAGCTTGACCTCCATCCGTCGATGTCTTCGGGATAAAACTGCGCATCCACCGCACCGTATAGCGAATTCGTGAAGTACACGCGCTTGCCGTCGCGGCTCACTTCGACCATCTGCGGGCCGCCGTTCAGCGCGCCGTTCGCGG